>NZ_JBHWCL010000012.1:0-114236 GCF_042735125.1 Kitasatospora sp. NPDC059599
CTCCAACCACCCCCCCCCCCCGCGCGGCCCCGGCCGCCCCGGCCGCCGCCGGGCCCCGCCGCCGTTCCGCACTCCGCCGTTCCGGCCCGTCCCGCGAGGCACGGTGTCTACACTCCGATGCCATGCTGCAAACTCCGCGCAGGGCACGTCAGGCGGCCGCCCTCAGCCTGGTGTTCGGTGCCGTCCTGCTCGCCGGAGCGGCCACCGGGGCCTGGGGCGGCCCGGGCGACCTGCCGCCGCACCCCTCCGTCGACGCCGCCCGGCCCGCGGGCACCGGGCTCCCGGCGGACCCGGCCGGCACCGCCCTGTCCGAGCAGCAGGCCGAGCACCTGCTCGGGGCCACCGGGGACCGCTGGGGCGCGTACTACAGCGCGCAGGAGTACGCGGAGTTCAGCCAGGGCCTGGACGGCCGGTACCTGGGCGTCGGCCTCTCGGTGGGCCGCGGCGAGGACGGCGTGACGGAGGTCTCCCGGGTCGCGCCCGGCGGCCCGGCCGCCGCCGCCGGGATCGCCGCCGGCGACCGACTGCTGCGGGTCGGCCCGGACCAGGCCGACCACCTGCCGGTCACCGAGGTGGTGGCGCGGCTGCGCGGCCGGGGCGACGAGAGCCGGGCCGGCTCCGAAGTCACCCTGGAGGTCCGCCGCGGCGAGGGCCAGGTGCGCGAACTGCAGCTGCACCGCGCGCTGCTGGACAGCCAGCAGGTCGCCGTCGAGCACCTGGACCAGGGCGTCCTGAGGATCACCGTGCGGGCCTTCACCAGCGGGGTGGCCGACCTGGTCCGCACCGCGCTGCGCGCCCCGCACGGCGGCGTCGTGCTCGATCTGCGCGGCAACTCCGGCGGGTTGGTCGACGAGGCGGCCGACACCGCCGGGATCTTCCTGGACGGCGGCCCGGTCGGCTCGTACCAGGAGCGCGGCGGGACCAGGGAGTTGACCGCCCCGCCCGGCGGGGACCAGCGCACCCCGCTGGTGGTCCTGGTCGACGGCGGCACGATGAGCGCCGCCGAACTGCTCGCCGGCGCCCTGCAGGACCGCAGCCGCGCCGTGGTGGTGGGCGCGCGGACCTTCGGCAAGGGCACCGTCCAGCAGCCCAGCCGGCTCGCCGACGGCGCGGTGCTGGAGATGACCGTCGGCCGCTACTTCACCCCCGCCGGACGGTCCCCGGACGGCACCGGCCTCGCCCCCGACGTCCCGGCGACCACCGGCGAGGACGCCGACGCGCTGGCCCTGCGCGTCCTCGCCGGGCTGGGCACCCGCGCCCGGACGTCGGCACCCGCGCCCAAAACAGCTGCCCGTCCGGGCTCCGAAGTGCGAGAATGACGGCGCTATGGCAAAGGAAACGGGACACAAGCTGATCGCGCAGAACAAGAAGGCGCGACACGAGTACACGATCCTCGACACCTACGAGTGCGGCCTCGTACTCACCGGCACCGAGGTCAAGTCACTGCGCGAGGGGCGGGCCAACCTGGTCGACGGCTACGCCTACATCCAGAACCACGAGGCGTGGATCGACAACGTCTTCATCCCCGAGTACGCCCAGGGGACGTGGACCAATCACGCGGCGCGCCGCAAGCGCAAGCTGCTGCTGCACAGGCTGGAGATCAGCAAGATCGAGACCAAGGTCCGCGACGCGGGCCACACCCTGGTCCCGCTCTCGCTGTACTTCAAGGACGGCCGGGTCAAGCTGGAACTGGCGCTCGCGGTCGGCAAGAAGCTCTACGACAAGCGCCAGACGCTCCGCGAGAAGCAGGACACCCGCGAGACGGCCCGCGCCGTGGCGGCGGCCCGACGCCGCCAGGGTTAATCCGCTGGACCCTCGCCCGTCGCCTCGCGTACTATGGCGCAAGCAACACGGACGGTCATCGTCCGAGCTGTTTCTCAAAAAAACATGGGGATGATCGGTTTCGACAGGGGATGTTGAAACAGGGGAAGCGAGCCGAGGAACGCGGCAATGATCTCGTTAACCACGTGTCGCAAAAAAATAATCGCCAACTCTAAGCGCGATTCCCAGCAGTTCGCTCTCGCTGCCTAATAAGCACCGATAGCGCTTGGGTGTCAGACCGGGGGGTTCCCGACCCGGACCCTGGCATAATCTAGGGAACTCAACCGTCCGCCCGGGCTGCGAGGGCGGATGGGAAATCAAACAGCAGCTGGGCCTGTTGGCGGCTTGTCCGTGTGACTGCCAGGGCCGAGAAAATCACAGCGGACTGCGCTCGGAGAAGCCCTGAATTAACTCCACTGGACCCGGGTTCGATTCCCGGCATCTCCACCACCCCATGTTCACACCGAAGGCCGTCCACCGCTCCGCGGAGGACGGCCTTCGGATTTTGTACGCTTCGGAGCAGCGCGGCCGGGGGGTCGCGGCGTAGGATCATCCGTCCGCTCGTTTTCCGGAGCCGGATTCCGCCGCAACCACCGAGGCCATGCAGAGCAACACGGACACCACCCCCGCCGCCGATCACGAGACCGTCCGCGAACGTGAGATCGCCGGTGAGCAGCAGCACCTCGACACCGTCTACCACCGGTTGGAGGAGAAGCTCGCCGAGGCCGAGTACATCCTGGAGGACGCCGCCAAGCGGGTCCAGGTCGGCACCCCCGGCGCGCTCGCCGAGCGCGACGCCCAGGTCTACCGGGCCGGCGCGCACCTCCAACGCCTCAACAACGAGTTCGAGGACTTCCTCTTCGGCCGTATCGACCTCCAGCGGGCGGACGCCCCGGAGGAGCACGGCATCCCGTCGAACACCCCGCTCGACCCGGCCGACCCGGCCGTCGCCGAGACCCTCCACATCGGCCGCCTGGGCGTGCTGGACGCCGAGTACGGCCCGCTGGTGATCGACTGGCGCGCGCCCGCCGCGGCCCCGTTCTACCGTGCCACCCCGGTCGAGCCCGGCCGGGTCATCCGCCGCCGGGTGATCCGTTCCAAGGGGCGCAAGGTGATCGGCGTCGAGGACGACCTGCTGCGCCCCGACCTCACCCCGACCCTGGCCGGCCGGGAGCTGGCCGTGGTCGGCGACGGCGCGCTGATGGCGTCGCTGGGGCGTGCCCGCAGCCACTCGATGCGCGACATCGTCTCCTCGATCCAGAAGGAGCAGGACGAGGTGATCCGCGCCCCTGCCGCGGGCGCCACCCTGGTCACCGGCGGCCCCGGCACCGGCAAGACCGCCGTCGCCCTGCACCGCGCCGCGTACCTGCTCTACCAGGACCGTCGCCGCTACGCCGGGGGCATCCTGGTCGTCTCCCCGACCGCGCTGCTGGTCTCGTACACCGAGGGCGTGCTGCCCGCGCTCGGCGAGGAGGGGCAGGTCGCCATCCGGGCGATCGGCTCGCTGGTGGACGGCATCGAGGCGGGCGGCTACGACAGCCCCGAGGCCGCCCGGGTCAAGGGCTCGGCCCGGATGACCCAGCTGCTGCGCCGGGCCGCCCGCGCCGCGCTCGAGCTGGGCGCGCCGCAGGAGCTGAAGGTGGTCGCCCGGGGCGAGGTGCTCAAGCTGGACGCGGGGCGCCTGAGGGCCGTGCGCGGCAACGTGGTGGGCTCCGGCGGCACGCCGCTGAACCTGCTGCGCCCGCGCGCCCGCCGGCTGCTGCTGGACGCCCTGTGGCAGGAGGTCGTCAAGCACCTGCCGAAGCCCACCGACCACTACGCCAGGGAGCAGCGCCAGGAGGAGAAGGAGAGCTTCGACGAGTACGTCTCGGACGAGGCGCCGTTCCTGGACTTCCTGGATGCCTGGTGGCCGGCCCTGACCCCGCGCCGGGTGCTCGGCACGCTCAAGCAGCACCGCCACACCAACCGGATCGCCCGCCGCGCCGTCACCCCGGACGAGGCGAGGCTGCTGGCCGCCTCCTGGCGCCACCTGTCCGCGGAGGGCGAGGGGGCGCTGTCCGCGCACGACGTCGCCCTGGTGGACGAGCTCCAGGTGCTGCTCGGCGAGCCGGCCCGTCCGAAGGTCCGCGAGGTGGACGCGATGGACCTGCTGACCGGCCTGGAGGAGGTCACCACCTTCGCCGACCGCAACACCCGCCAGCGCGAGCGCCAGCCGGTGGAGCGCAAGGAGTACGCCCACGTCATCGTGGACGAGGCGCAGGACCTCACCCCGATGCAGTGGCGGATGATCGGCCGCCGCTCCCGGATGGCCACCTGGACGATCGTCGGCGATCCGGCGCAGTCCTCCTGGCCGTTCCCGCAGGAGGCCCAGGCCGCGCTGGACGAGGTGCTGGCCGGCAAGCCGCGCCGCCGGTTCACGCTGACCGTGAACTACCGCAACCCGGCCGAGATCGCCGAGGTCGCGGCCAGGGTGCTGGCACTGGCCGCACCGGGCACGCCCTCGCCGAGCGCGGTCCGCCACGTGGGCGTGGAGCCGCGCTTCGCGGCCGTCTCCGACCCGTCGCCGGAGGCCTTCGGCAAGGCCGCCCGGGCCGAGCTGGAGCGGCTGCTGGCCGAGGTGGACGGCACCGTGGCGATCGTGGTGCCGATGGACCGCCGGGCCGAGGCGGCCGGGTGGGCGGAGAGCCTGGGCGAGCGCGTGGTGGCGCTGGGCAGTCTGGAGGCCAAGGGCCTGGAGTACGACGCGACCGTGGTCGCCGACCCGACCGGCATCGCCGGCGAGTCGGAGGCCGGGCTGCGGGTGCTCTACGTCGCGCTGACCCGTGCGACGCAGCGGCTGACCGTGCTGTCCGGTCCGGACGACCTGCCGGACGCGGCCGGCGTGCCCGCTCTGCTGCACGGCTGACGGGCCGTAGGGCCGTACGGAAGAAGGCCCCTCACCGGGTGGTGAGGGGCCTTCAGACGTCTACGACACCGACCCGCCATGCTCGCCTCGCGGCAAGTGGTCCCTCGAAGGGACGAAGGTTGGGCCCGGGGGCTTGGATCGAGCCGGTGTCCCGTCCAATGTAACGCATCGGCCCGGAGAGGCAAGGAGTGGGCGTCAGGAGTCCGGGGGGCGCCGACCGGATTGTCGGATCCGCACACTCAATGAACGTTATTTCTGGCTACCCCTTGGAAGGTGCGACGATCGAGGTCTAGCATGCGCAGGCGATGCCTTCAACAAAATGTTGAGCCTGCGGGACAGACGGAAGAAGGAAGCGTCGATGGCGACGGTGCCCAGTGTCTCCAACTCGATCACGGTACGGCTGGAGGTCCCGGCCCGGGGCAACGCCGTCAGTGCGATCACCACGGCCGTGGAGTCCTCCGGCGGGTCGGTGACCGGTCTCGACGTCACCGCCTCCGGCCTGGAGGCACTGCGCATCGACGTCACGGTGGCGGCCTCCTCGGTCGCGCACGGTGAGGAGATCGTCGAGAAGCTGCGCGCGATCGACGGCGTGTCGATCGGCAAGGTCTCGGACCGCACCTTCCTGATGCACCTCGGCGGCAAGATCGAGATGTCGTCCAAGCTGCCGATCCGCAACCGCGACGACCTCAGCATGATCTACACCCCGGGTGTCGCCCGGGTCTGCATGGCGATCGCCGAGAACCCCGAGGACGCCCGCCGCCTCACCATCAAGCGCAACAGCGTCGCCGTGGTCACCGACGGCTCGGCGGTGCTGGGCCTGGGCAACATCGGCCCGGAGGCCGCGCTGCCCGTCATGGAGGGCAAGGCGGCCCTGTTCAAGCGCTTCGCCGGGATCGACGCCTGGCCGATCTGCCTGGACACCCAGGACACCGACGAGATCGTCGCCATCGTCAAGGCGATCGCCCCGGGCTTCGCGGGGATCAACCTGGAGGACATCTCCGCGCCGCGCTGCTTCGAGATCGAGGCCCGGCTGCGCGAGGCCCTGGACATCCCGGTCTTCCACGACGACCAGCACGGCACCGCGATCGTGGTGCTGGCCGCCCTCACCAACGCGCTGAAGGTGGTCGGCAAGGAGATCTCCGAGATCCGCGTGGTGATGTCGGGTGCCGGCGCCGCCGGCACCGCGATCCTCAAGCTGCTGATGGCGGCCGGCGTCGAGCACGCCACCGTGGCGGACGTGCGCGGCGTGGTCCACCAGGGCCGTGAGGACCTCAACGAGAGCCTGCGCTGGATCGCCGAGCACACCAACCGCTCGGGCCGTACCGGCAGCCTCAAGGAGGCCGTGGCGGACGCCGACGTCTTCATCGGCGTCTCGGCCCCGAACGTCCTGGACGGAGACGACCTGGCGACCATGGCCGACGACGCGATCGTCTTCGCGCTGGCCAACCCGGACCCGGAGGTCGACCCGGCCATCGCCCGGCAGACCGCCGCCGTGGTCGCCACCGGCCGCAGCGACTTCCCGAACCAGATCAACAACGTGCTGGTCTTCCCGGGCGTCTTCCGCGGCCTGTTGGACGCCCAGAGCCGCACGGTCAACACCGAGATGATGATCGCGGCCGCGCGGGCGCTGGCCACCACCGTCGCCGACGACGAGCTGAACGCGAACTACATCATCCCGAGCGTGTTCCACAAGGACGTCGCCAAGACCGTCGCCTCCGCCGTGCGCGAGGCGGCCCTGGCCGACAGTCAGGACGCCCCCGTGCAGGCCCGTCCGACCCCGGGCATCGTCGGCACCCTGGACACCTCCGCCTTCCCCACCGTCAAGCTCTGACGGAGGGACCGGTGGAGGCGTCACCGGTCGCTCAAATGTGCGAATAGCGGTCATACCCGCCCCGCTCGCCCCGAACCCTTGCGACACAAGGGCGAGGGGCGTGTTTGGGCTTGTCAGTCCTAGGGCGTACGGTAGCCCTGCACGGGGCAGGCGTGTCCGACAAGTACGGAACGTCCCCCTGGTCTTCCGGCGAGTCGTCCCGACCGCCGTCCGCGCCCGGTCCGCCGGAGCCGACGGAGCGTCACACCTCCAACGGGCGGGCGATGTTCGGGTGGCCCGGCCGAGGCCCGATTGGCTTTCTCGGGGCCGGTCGGGGCAGGATTCGTATCCAGGCAGGCGGGCGGGCCTTCGAAGGGCTCCGGCGCTCGGCACCGGGTACGGACCCGGCCCGCGACCACGCATTGCCTGCATGAGCACAGTGTGCGGACCTGCGGCCCATCCGGGTGCCCCCCGGTGGGAGCACCGATGGGCCCCCGCACACCGCAAGCGAACAGACCACAGGAGTACACATGAACCGCAGTGAGCTGGTGGCCGCGCTGTCCGAGCGCGCCGAGGTGACCCGCAAGGACGCCGACGCCGTTCTGGCCGCCTTCGCCGAGATCGTCGGCGAGGTCGTCGCCAAGGGCGACGAGAAGGTCACCATCCCCGGTTTCCTGACCTTCGAGCGCACCCACCGCGCGGCCCGCACCGCCCGCAACCCGCAGACCGGCGAGCCGATCCAGATCGCCGCGGGCTACAGCGCCAAGGTGAGCGCCGGCTCCAAGCTGAAGGAAGCCGCCAAGGGCGCTGCCTGAGCCACCCCTTGAACGCCCGAGAGGCCGGGCTCCCCACGTGGGGAGCCCGGCCTCTCGCCGTACGCCGGGCCGGTGATCAGGCGTCGACCAGCTGCTCGCTGGGCAGCTCGACGTGGGCGCCCAGGTCGCGCAGCTTGTCCATGAAGTTCTCGTAGCCGCGGTTGATCAGGTCGATGCCGTGCACGGTCGAGGTGCCCTCGGCCGCCAGCGCCGCGATCAGGTACGAGAAGCCGCCGCGCAGGTCCGGGATGACCAGCTCGGAGCCCATCAGCTTGGACGGGCCGGAGACGACCGCGGAGTGCAGGAAGTTGCGGGCGCCGAAGCGGCACGGGGTGCCGCCCAGGCACTCGCGGTACAGCTGGATGTGCGCACCCATCTGGTTCAGCGCGCCGGTGAAGCCGAGCCGCGACTCGTACACCGTCTCGTGGACGATGGACAGGCCGGTGGCCTGGGTCAGCGCGACGACCAGCGGCTGCTGCCAGTCCGTCTGGAAGCCCGGGTGCACGTCGGTCTCCAGGGCGATCGCCTTGAGCTCGCCGCCCGGGTGCCAGAAGCGGATGCCCTCGTCGTCCACCTCGAAGGCGCCGCCGACCTTCCGGAAGGTGTTGAGGAAGGTCATCATCTCCAGCTGGCGCGCGCCGCGGACGTAGATGTCGCCCTTGGTCGCCAGCGCGGCGCAGGCCCAGGAGGCGGACTCCAGGCGGTCCGGCAGCGCGCGGTGGTTGTAGCCGTTCAGCTCGTCCACACCGGTGATCAGGATGGTGCGGTCGGTGCCCAGGGTGATGATCGCGCCCATCTTCTGCAGCACGCAGATCAGGTCGACGATCTCCGGCTCGATGGCCGCGTTGCGCAGCTCGGTGACGCCCTCCGCGAGGACGGCGGTCAGCAGCACCTGCTCGGTCGCGCCGACCGAGGGGTAGGGCAGCTCGATCTTGGTGCCGCGCAGGCGCTGCTGGGCGACCAGGTAGGTGCCCTGCGGGTGCTTCTCGATGGTGGCGCCGAACTGGCGGAGCACCTCGAAGTGGAAGTCGACGGGACGGCCGCCGATGTCGCAGCCGCCGAGGCCCGGGATGAAGGCGTGGCCGAGGCGGTGCAGCAGCGGGCCGCAGAACAGGATCGGGATCCGCGAGGAGCCCGCGTGCGCGTCGATGTCGGCCACATTGGCGCTCTCGACGTGCGAGGGGTCGAGGATCAGCTCGCCCTCCTCGTCACCGCTGCGCACGGTCACGCCGTGCAGCTGCAGCAGGCCGCGAACCACCTTGACGTCGCGGATGTCCGGGACGTTGCGCAGTCTGCTGGGGCCCTGGCCGAGGAGGGCGGCGACCATGGCCTTGGGGACCAGGTTCTTCGCACCGCGGACGCGGATCTCGCCTTCGAGTGGGTTTCCGCCGTGGACCAGCAGGACGTCGTCGGTCATCGTTCTCGCAATCCGGGGTGCCAGAGGAGTTGGGGAAGGCTCCGGGAGAGAGCCGGCGGTGGACCGGTCGTACGGGCGCGTTCGGGCCCCCGGCGAAACCGAGTCGGCACGTATAAGGGCGTCCACCAGACGTAGATGGTAGTGGGCGCTCCGGCGGTTCCCGTGAGCCTCTCCCGTGATGGTGCTCTCTCCGGGGTCGCGGGCGCCCGCCGATGGGGCCGTACGGGTGTTCGTCCGGCGTGGCGGTTTCGCGCGTTGCGGTGTCCCGCCGGGGCCGTTCTGCGGGATCATGTGAGGCATGACGGCGGCCCATTCGCACGGAGGCCGGTCCCACACCGGCCGTCTGCTCGTCGCGACGCCCCTGCTCACCGACCCGAACTTCGCGCGGGCGGTGGTGCTCCTCCTCGACCACGACGCCGAGGGGGCGCTCGGTGTGGTCCTCAACCGGCCGACGCCGGTCGAGGTGGGCAGCGTGCTGGACGGCTGGGGGCGGCTCGTCGGACAGCCGGCCGTGGTGTTCCAGGGCGGGCCGGTGGCGCTGGACTCGGCGCTCGGCCTCGCGGTGGCACCGGGGGACCCCGGCACCGGCGAGCCGCTGGGCTGGCGGCGGGTGCACGGCGCGATCGGGCTGGTGGACCTGGAGGCGCCGCCCGAGGTGCTGGCCGGCGAACTGGGCAGCCTGCGGATCTTCGCCGGGTACGCGGGCTGGTCGCCGGGGCAGCTGGAGACCGAGCTGGAGAGCGGCGCCTGGTACCTGGTGGACTGCGAGCCCGGGGACGTCTCCAGCCCCGAACCGGAGCGGCTGTGGCGTTCGGTGCTGCGCCGCCAGCGCGGTCCGCTGGCCCTGCTGGCGACCTACCCGGACGATCCGACGATGAACTGAACCGGGGGCCCGCCGCGCGACACTGGCCCGGTTTCCCGGGGCGCCCATAGACTTGGCACTCATGAGCACTCTTGAGCCCGAGCGCGGCCTCGGCACCGGCACCCTGGTCGAGCCCGTCCCGCAGGTGTCCCACGGGGACGGCGACCACGAGCGCTTCGCGCACTACGTCCAGAAGGACAAGATCATGGAGAGCGCGCTCTCCGGGTCCCCCGTGGTGGCGCTCTGCGGCAAGGTGTGGGTGCCCGGACGCGACCCGAAGAAGTACCCGGTCTGCCCGATGTGCAAGGAGATCTACGACGGCATCGGCAAGCCGCAGGACGGCGACGGCGACAAGAAGTAGGCCGGCGTCCCGCTCCCGGTGACCCCGCGCGTCGTCGTTTTGCATAGCACCGCGATCGTGCAGTGGTCTATGCCATTCGTTCCGGGCGTGGGCAGGATGTCGGAATGGACCTCATTCCCGCACCTTCGCGTGCCGTCCGCCGCCCGGACGAGGACTTCCCGCTCGACGCCGCCACCACGCTGACTGCACCGCCCGCGCTGGCCGACGCCGAGCGCTGGCTGCGCGCGACGCTGTCCGCCGCCACCGGGCTGCCGTTGGGCCCGGGCCGGCCGGGCACGGGCGTCGAACTGGTCCTGGACGACGCGCTGGCCGCCGAGGCGTACCGGATCACGGTGCGCCCCGGCCACGCCCTGCTCGCCGCGGGCGGTCCGGCCGGCGCGCTGTGGGCGGCGCAGACCCTGCGGCAGCTGCTCGGGCCGGACGCCTACCGGCGCTCGCCGCTGCGCCGCGAGGGCTGGGTGCTGCCCGGCACCGACATCGAGGACGCCCCCCGGTTCGGCTGGCGCGGCGCGCTGCTCGACGTGGCCCGGCACTTCCTGCCCAAGGCGGACGTGCTGCGCTTCGTCGACCTGCTGGCCGCGCACAAGCTCAACGTGCTGCACCTGCACCTGACCGACGACCAGGGCTGGCGGGTGGAGATCAAGCGCTACCCGAGGCTGACCGCGCACGGCGCCTGGCGGGAGCGCTCGATGGT
This sequence comes from Kitasatospora sp. NPDC059599, assembly GCF_042735125.1. Classification (NCBI taxonomy): domain Bacteria; kingdom Bacillati; phylum Actinomycetota; class Actinomycetes; order Kitasatosporales; family Streptomycetaceae; genus Kitasatospora; species Kitasatospora sp. NPDC059599. The sequence goes on from NZ_JBHWCL010000012.1 coordinate 10,686, forward strand.
CGGCTACCGCTCCGGTCAGCGCCGGGACGACCGCCCGCACGGCGGCTACTACACCCAGGACGACCTGCGCGAGATCGTCGCGTACGCGGCCGCGCGCGGGGTGACCGTCGTCCCCGAGATCGACCTGCCCGGCCACACCCAGGCTGCCGTCGCCGCCTACCCCGAGCTGGGCAACACCGACGTGGTGGACACCGCCGCGCTCGGCGTCTGGACGGACTGGGGGGTGAGCCACCACGTGCTCAACGCCTCCGAGGAGACCCTGCGTTTCTTCGAGGGGGTGCTGGAGGAGGTCCTGGAGCTCTTCCCGTCCGAGTTCGTCCACCTCGGCGGCGACGAGTGCCCCAAGGAGCAGTGGAAGGACAGCGCCGCCGCCCAGGCCCGGATACGCGAGCTGGGCCTGGCCAACGAGGACGAGCTGCAGAGCCACGTCATCCGGCACTTCGACCGTTGGCTGGCCGAGCGCGGCCGCCGGCTGATCGGCTGGGACGAGATCCTGGAGGGCGGGCTCGCCCCGGGCGCCGCCGTCTCCTCCTGGCGCGGCTTCGGCGGCGGGATCGCCGCCGCGAGGGCCGGGCACGACGTGGTGATGTGCCCCGAGCAGCACGTCTACTTCGACCACCGGCAGGCCGACGGGCCGGACGAGCCGATCCCGGTCGGGTTCGTGCGCACGCTGGAGGACGTCTACCGCTTCGAGCCCGTGCCGGAGCAGCTGGACGAGGCCGCGGCGCGGCGCGTGATCGGCACCCAGGCCAACCTGTGGAGCGAGTTCATGGACAGCGCCCGGGACATCGACTACCGGGCCTTCCCCCGGCTGGTCGCCTTCGCCGAGGTCGCCTGGTCCCAGCTGCCCGCCGAGCCGGCCGCGCGCGACTTCGCCGGTTTCGAGCAGCGGCTGTCGACGCACCTGCGGGCGCTGGACGCGCTGGGCGTCGAGTACCGCCCGGCCGACGGGCCGCTGCCCTGGCAGCGCCGGCCCGGGGTGGCCGGCCGGCCGATCGAGGGCCCGCCGCCGGTCCGGTAGGGCGCGCCGCCGGTCCGGTAGGGGCCGCGGGCGGTGCGGTGGGGGCCGCGGGCGGTGCGGTGGGGCTCGTCGTCGAACGCCCGTCCGCGGCGCGACGGCGGTCCGGTGCTACCCGCCGGGAACTTCTGAGTGGTCATCGGACGTCAAGAACAGATGAACATCTGCCCTGGCCTGACTCGGGTCGGGGCAGATACCGCCCGGTATCCGTCCCAATCGGGCAGTCCCGTTCACCGGCCCCGAAATGATCATCGAGCATTGTGTGCCAGAGTTGCCCAACCCGGCCCGATCGCCCGTACCCTACGGGCCAGGCCGGGCTGCTGACGCGGACACTACGGCCCAAGGCCGCGGGCGGCAGGCGATCGATGAGCAAGTGGAGCACGGTGGGACCCAGGTGAACCGGACGATCATGCTGCCGGCCTCGCTCGACGAGGCCGTCGACGCGCTGGCCGCCGCCCCGGCCGCGGTACCGGTGGCCGGAGCCACCGACCTGATGGAAGCCGTCAACGCCGGACGGCTGCGCCCCGCCGCCCTGGTCGGCCTCGGCCGGATCACCGAACTGCGCGGCTGGCGCTACGAGGACGGCGGCACCGCGGTGCTCGGGGCCGGACTCACCCACGCCCGGATGGACCGCCCCGACTTCGCCGCGCTCATCCCCGCGCTCGCCGACGCGGCCCGCACCGCCGGCCCGCCGCAGGTCCGCAACGTCGGCACCCTCGGCGGCAACATCGTCACCGCCGCCCCGGCCGGCGACACCCTCCCGGTGCTCGCCGCGCTGGAGGCCACCGTCACCCTCGCCCGGGCCGGGGCCACCCGCGAGGTGCCGGTCAGTCACCTGCTCACCGGCCTCGACCCGGTGCGCCCCGGCGAACTGCTCACCTGGGTGCGGGTCCCCCTGCTGCACGCCCCGCAGGTCTTCCTCAAGGCCACCGGCCGCAGCGGCCCGGCCCGCGCCACCGCCTCCGTCGCCCTCGTCCTCGACCCGGCCCGGCGCTCGGTGCGCTGCGCCGTCGGCGCCGTCGCCCCGGTGCCGCTGCGGCCGCTGGAGGCCGAGGCCTGGGTGGCCGGCTGCATCGACTGGGACGGCAGCCGGGAGATCGACCCGGCCGCGAACGCCGCCTTCGGCGAGTACGTGGCCACCGCCTGCGTCCCCGACAACTACGGCGCCGAAGGCTCCTGGGAGGCCGTGACCGAGGGGCCGACCGCCGCGGCCGTTCGGTTGCGGCGTACCGTAGCGGTGCTGGCCCGACGGGCACTGGGAAGGGCGCTGAAGTGACCACAGACCCCATCGAGACCCTCGACGCCGACCCGCTCGGTCTCTCCCCGCAGGTCAGCCGCGAGCTGCGCCCGTGCGCCTCGTACACGCTGCGGGTCAACGGTTTCGAACGGCCCGTCACCGACGCCTGGATCGGCGAGAGCCTGCTCTACGTGCTGCGCGAGCGGCTCGGCCTGGCCGGCGCCAAGGACGGCTGCGAGCAGGGGGAGTGCGGGGCCTGCTCGGTACAGGTGGACGGCCAGCTGGTGGCCGGCTGCCTGGTGCCCGCCGCACTGGCCGCCGACAGCGAGATCAACACCGTCGAGGGCCTGTCGGCCGGCGGCGGCGCGAGCGACGTCCAGCAGGCACTGGCCGCCTCCGGCGCCGTGCAGTGCGGCTACTGCACCCCCGGCATGGCGATGGCGGTGCACGATCTGCTCCAGCGCAACCACCGGCCCACCGAGGTCGAGGCCCGGCAGGCGCTCTGCGGCAACCTGTGCCGCTGCACCGGCTACAAGGGCGTGCTGGCCGCCGTCCAGACCGTCGCGGAGGCCCGCGCGGTGGAGGCCGAGGAGGCGGAGGAGACGGCCGCGCTCGGCGAGGACGCCGCCGCGCAGTCCGCCGACCCGGCCGCCGGGGCACCGGTCGACCCGGCCGCGGGGGCCGCGGCCGAGCCGTCCGCCGAACCCGAGGCCGCCGTCGAGCCGCCGGTCTACACCGATGCCGACGCCTGGATCGAGCACGTCCCGCAGCAGGCCGTCGGCCCGCACGCGGCCGAGGCGCACCCCGCGGTCCAGCCGGTCGCCCCGTACCCCGACGGCCGGTACCCCGACGCCCCGTACCCCGACGGCCAGTACCCCGCCGAGCAGCACCCCGCCGGCCCGCAGCCCGTCGAACAGACCCACGCCCCGGCCCCGGCGCCCTACGGCGACCCGTCGGGCGGCTACGACACCGGCGTGTACGACACCACCGTGCTGGCCCCGGTCCAGGGCGGCATCCCCGCCCAGGCCACCGACGAGCACGTCTACTACCCGCCGCAGGGCTACCCCGAGCAGCCGTACCAGGGCACCCCCGCCCACGGCACCTACCTGCCCTACCCGGACGGCCACCAGCAGCAGAACGGCTACGACACCGGGTACGACGCCCCGGTCTACGAGCCGACCCCCGCGCACGGCACCCCGCTGCCCGGCGCCGCCTTCGACGGCACGCCGCCGCACGGCACCCCGTACGTCGCCCCGCACCCGCACGGCGCCCCGGTCGAGGGCGGTGCCCCGGCCGGCGTCCCGTACGGTGCCACCCCCGCCCACGGCATCCGGCTCCCCGAGGACGACCACGCATCATGACGTCGCCTACCGACATCGGCGCAGCACTCCAGCAGGACGGCGGCGAGGGCGGCGCACCGGAGCCGTTCGGCCTGGGCAGCTCCCCGCTGCGCAGCGACGCGCTGCCGAAGGCCCTCGGCATCTACCCGTACGCGGCCGACCTGTGGGCCGAGGGGCTGCTGTGGGGCGCGGTGCTGCGCTCGCCGCACCCGCACGCCCGGATCCGCGGCATCGACACCTCTGCCGCGCTCGCGCTGCCCGGAGTGCACGCCGTGGTCACCGCCGCGGACCTGCCGCCCGGCCCGGACGGCACCCCCGACGGCGCCCCGGCCGGTCCGGTCGTCGCCGACCGCCCGGTGCTGGCCGCCGGCGTGGTGCGCCACCACGGCGAACCGATCGCCGCGGTGGCCGCCGACCACCCGGACACCGCCCGGCTGGCGGTCGGGCTGATCGCGGTCGACTACGAGCCGATGGAGGCCGTGACCGACCCCGAGCAGGCCTTCACCGCGCCGCCGCTGCACCCCGACGGCAACCTCTTCCGCCACCTGCCGCTGCGCACCGGGGACCCGGACGCGGCCGGCGAGATCGTCGTCGAGGGCCTCTACCAGGTCGGCCGGCAGGACCCGGCCCCGCTCGGTGCCGAGGCCGGCCTGGCCGTGCCGCGCCCGGACGGCGGCGTCGAGCTGCACCTGTCCTCCACCGACCCGCACGGCGACCGCGACCGCACCGCCGCCTGCCTCGGCCTGGAACCCGACCGGGTCCGGCTGGTGGTCACCGGCGTGCCCGGCGCCACCACCGACCGCGAGGACCTCTCCTTCCAGGTCACCCTGGCGCTGCTGGCGCTGCGCACCGGCCGGCCGGTGAAGATGACCCTCACCCGCGAGGAGTCCTTCCACACCCACACCTCGCGCCACCCCGCGCTCCTGCGCTACCGGCACCACGCCGACGCCGAGGGCACGCTGGTGAAGGTCGAGGCCCAGATCCTGCTGGACGGCGGCGCCTACGCGGACGTCTCCGCCGAGGCGCTGGCCGCCGCGACGGCGTTCTCGGCCGGCCCGTACGTCTGCCCCAACGTCTTCGTGGACGCCTGGGCGGTGCGCACCAACAACCCGCCGGCCGGGCGGATGCGCGGCGAGGGCGCCCTCCAGGCCTGCTTCGCGTACGAGTCGCAGCTGGACCAGCTGGCCGCCCGGGTCGGCGTGGACCCGGTGGAGATCCGTCGGCGCAACGCGATGTCCACCGGCGACCCGCTGCCCACCGGACAGGCCGTCACCTGCCCGGCGCCGGTGCGCGCGCTGCTGGACGCCGTCGCGGACGAACCGCTGCCGGCCCTGCCGGTGGACGACCCGGACGCCGAGTGGCTGCTGCCCGGGGGCCCCGGCGGCGCCGGTGACCCGGCGGCGGTGCGGCGCGGCATCGGCTACGCCGTCGGCATGGTGCACATGCTGGGCGCCGAGGGTGAGGACGAGGTGTCCACCGCGACCGTGCGGGTCAGCGGCGACCACGCCACGGTGATCTGCGCGGCCGTCGACGCCGGTCAGGGCTTCGCCACGCTGGCCCGGCAGATCGTGCAGACCGTGCTGGGCGTCAGCGAGGTCTACATCGCGCCGGCCGACAGCGACCAGTCGATCGCCGGGCCCTCGGCCCGCGGCCGGCACACCTGGGTCTCCGGCGGCGCCGTCGAGCGGGCCGCGCTGATGGTCCGCCACCAGCTGCTGCAGCCGATCGCGGCCAACTTCGGGATGTCGGCGGAGCTGCTGCAGATCGCCGACGGCAAGATCACCTCGTACGACGGGGTGCTCGGGATGCCCGTTGCCGAGGCGCTGGAGGGCAAGGAGCTCTGGGCCACCGCGCAGTGCCGCCCGCACCCCACCGAGCCGCTGGACGAGGCCGGGCACGGCGACGCCTTCGTCTCCATCTCGTTCTGCGCGATGCGCGCGGTGGTGGACGTGGACATCGAGCTGGGCGCCGTGCGGGTGGTCGAGATGACCGTCGCCCAGGACGTGGGCCGGGCGCTGAACCCGCGCCAGATCGAGGACCGGATCGAGGCGGGCGTGGCGCAGGGCGTCGGCCTGGCGCTGCTGGAGGACCTGCGGACCGAGGGCGGCGTGCTGCAGAACCCCTCGCTCACCGGCTACCGGCTGCCCACCGCCCTGGACACCCCGGAGGTGCGGATCGCCGCGCTGCTGGAGGAGCGCGACGTGGTCGCCCCCTTCGGCGCCAAGGCGGTCGGCGCCGCGCCCGCGGTGGTCGCCCCGGCGGCCGTCGCGGCGGCGGTCCGTGCCGCGACCGGCCTGCCGATCGGCCGGCTGCCGATCCGGGCGGAGGACGCCGTCACGGCCTGACGCGGCCCGACCCGGTCCGACCCGGCCTTTCGTGGCCTTTCGTGGCCGCCCCGGTCCGACGGGGCCCTTTCGTGGCCCGAACGGAACCGCCGCGGAGCACGCGGGGAACTCCCGCGGAAAGCCGCAGGAAAAGGCGAAAGGAATTGCCGGTCGACTTCGGGAGTCGACCGGCAATTCCTCTTCCGGAGGCCGTGGCGGGAATTGAACCCGCGTACACCGCTTTGCAGACGGTCCCCTGAGCCACTCGGGCACACGGCCAGTGAATTCATGGTGGCGGATCCGGGGGAGGAGGGTCAACGAAGTTTTGTAAATTCTGTATGGCAATGTGTGCTACCGTCGAAGACCGGTGGCGGAATTCCCGCCACCCCGGACGAGCGCGTCGTACCCGGTGACGACAAGACGGCGCAGTTCAGCGGCAACCCGGCCGCTGTGGACTGCGGAGGCTCGTCGTCATGGCCTGGCTCGTTCTGATCGTCTCCGGTCTCCTGGAGACCGTCTGGGCAGTCGCCCTGGAATCGTCCAAGGGCTTCTCCCGGCTCGTTCCCACCGTCGTCTTCGGCGTCGCCTTGCTGTTCAGCATGGGCGGTCTGGCGTACGCGATGCGCACGATCCCGATCGGCACCGGGTACGCGGTCTGGGTCGGCATCGGCGCGGTCGGCACCGCGCTCTACGGCATGGCCGTCCTGGGGGACGCGGTGACCGCGGCCCGGATCGCCTGCCTGCTGCTGATCGTCTCCGGCGTGGTGGGCCTCAAGGTGCTGCACTGACCGCACGGGAGCACCGGCCCGCCCCGGCGGGGGTGCCGGCCCCGTCCTAGGCCTCGGGACCGAGTCGATCACCGACCCTGGTCAGGGGTCATCCGGGCGGACGGCTCTTACGATGTCACGTATGACCACAGCCTCCCCCACCTCGGTCGACCCCGTACCGATACCCCTCGACGACGACCCCGGCGGCGGGGTGCTCAGCGGCCGCTTCCGAGCCTTGACGCTGGGGATCGTCTCGGTGGTCCTGGTGATCGCCTTCGAGGCGACGGCCGTCAACACCGCGATGCCGACGGCGGCCCGCCAGCTGGACGGGCTCGGGCTGTACGCCTTCGCCTTCTCCGGCTACTTCACCACCACGCTGTTCGCCCTGGTCGTCTCCGGCCAGTGGTGCGACCGGCGCGGGCCGCTGCAGCCGCTGTTCACCGGCATCGCGGTGTTCGGCGTCGGCCTGCTGGTGGCCGGGACGGCGCCCGGGATGTGGGTGTTCGTGGCCGGGCGGGCGATCCAGGGCCTGGGCGGCGGGCTGGTGATCGTCGCGCTGTACGTGGTGGTCGGCCGGGCCTATCCGGAGCGGCTGCGGCCGTCGGTGTTCGCGGCCTTCTCCTCGGCCTGGGTGCTGCCCTCGATCGTGGGCCCGCTGGTCGCCGGGGCGGTCACCCAGCACCTCGGCTGGCGTTGGGTGTTCCTGGCCGTGCCGGTGCTGATCCTGCTGCCGCTGGTCGTGATGGGCCCGGCGCTGCGCCGCTCCATGGGGGTCTCCCCGGCCGCAGGCGAGGGGGGCGAGCACCCGGTGCCCGGGGGCACCGACTTCGACCGCCGGCGCACCCTGCTGGCCGCGATGGCGGCGCTCGGCGCCGGCCTGCTGCAGTACGCGGGGCAGCGCCGTGACCTGGTCGGGCTGCTCCCCGGGATCGCCGGGGCGGCGCTGCTGGTGCCGGCCGTCCTGGGGCTGCTGCCGAAGGGGACCCTGCGGGCCGGGCGCGGGCTGCCGACGGTGATCCTGCTGCGCGGGCTGGCCGCGGGGGCGTTCTTCGCGGCGGAGGCCTTCATCCCGCTGATGATGACCACCCAGCGCGGCCTGTCGCCCACGCTGGCCGGGCTCACCCTGACCAGTGGCGGGCTCTCCTGGGCGCTGGGTTCCTGGCTGCAGGGCCGGCCGGGGGCCGAGCGCTACCGCGAGGCGATGATCCGGGGCGGCTTCGTGCTGACCGCGCTGGCGATCGCGGGCGCCGCGCTGGTGCTGGTCCCGGGGGCGCCGGCCTGGGTCGCCTCGGTGGCCTGGGGGATCGGCGGCGTCGGGATGGGACTGGCCGTCGCGAGCGTCAGCGTGCTGATGATGAAGCTCTCCGCGCCGGAGGACGCCGGGGCCAACTCGGCCGCGCTGCAGATGAGCGACGCGCTGGGCAACGTGCTGCTCACCGGCCTGGCCGGGGTGCTGTTCGCCGCACTGGGCGGCGGAGCCCTGGCGGCCGCCCACGGACGGGCCGAAGGCGCCGGGTCGCCCGGCGCCTTCGCGGTGATCCTGCTGGTGATGGCCGGGGTGGCGCTGCTGGGTGCGCTGCTCGCCGGCCGGGTCCGCACCCGGTCCTGACGGTCAGCCGGCGGTGGCGGTGGCGGTGGCGGTGGCGCTGGCGGAGGGGGACGGGGAGGGGGCCGGCGCCGCCGCCGGGGTGCCGAGGAAGGCCTCCCAGCCGCCCGTCGGGGACTGGCCCGGGGCGAGGGTCTGCAGCTTGCGCAGCACCGCCGGGTCCTGGGCGTCCAGCCAGTCGACCAGCTGGCGGAAGGAGACCAGCCGGACCTCCGGCTTGCCCGCGATGGCCTTGAGCACGTCCTCGACGGCGTTCATGTAGATGCCGCCGTTCCACTCCTCGAAGTGGTTGCCGATGACGTACGGCGCCCGGTTGCCGCGGTAGGTGCGGTCGAAGCCCATCAGGTAGGAGTCGCGGGCCTGGGTCTGGAAGCCCGGGTGGAGCGCCGGGTCGGCCTTGGTGTTGGGGCCGCACTGGTTGTACATGATGTTGTAGTCCATCGAGAGCACCTGGAAGGTGTGCCCGGGGAAGGGGATGGACTGCAGCGGGAGGTCCCACAGCGCGCCGCCCTGGATCTTCTGCGGCCACACCTGGGTGCCGTTGCCGCTGCTGTCGTAGCGCCAGCCGCGCTTGACCGCGGTGGGCAGCAGGTTGCGCTGGCCCTCCAGGCAGGGGGTGCGGCTGCCGATCAGCTCCTTGCGGTAGTCGAAGGGCAGCGAGGGCAGGTCGGTGAAGCCGGTGTTGGTGCGCCAGTTCGTCACGAAGTCCATCGCCTGCTGGATCTCGCTGTCCCACTCCTCGGGGGACCACCTGCCGACGCCGGTGGCGCCGCAGAAGTGGCCGTTGAAGTGGGTGCCGATCTCGTGGCCCTCCAGCCAGGCGGCGTGCACGTTCTCCAGGGTGGCGCGGATGTGCTGGTCGCTCAGGTAGCCGATGTCGGAGGCGCCGGCCTTGTGCTGCGGCGGGCGGTAGAGGTCCTTCTTGGACTCGGGCAGCAGGTAGAGGCCGCTGAGGAAGAAGGTCATCTTCGCGTCGTGCTCCTGCGCCAGCCGGCGGAAGCGGGCGAACAGGCCGTTGTCGAGCTCGCCGGCGCCGTCCCAGGAGAAGACCACGAACTGCGGCGGGCGCTGCCCGGGCTGCAGCCGGTCGGGGACGGGCTGGTGCGGCTGGGAGCCGGTGTCGGAGGTGGAGCCGTCGCCGATCAGGACGGTCTGCGGCTCGGGGGCCGGGGCGGGAACGGGGGCGGGGGTGGCGCTCTGCTCGGCGTCCGCGCCGGTGGCGGAACCGGTCGCCCGCTCCCCGCCGGTGGCGTGGTTGCTGCCGCAGCCGGCCGCCAGGGTGGCGGCGGTGGCGGCGCCGGCCGCCAGCAGGGTGCGGCGGGAGAGAGCGTCCATGGTCACTCCGTTCAGGGGGCGTTCGGCGGCGTGCGGGAGTGCCGGGTCCGGCCGGACACCCGGGGTATCGAACCCGTGACCGCGTCAGCATGCCATGCGTGCGGAGACGGTCGAAGAGGCGCAGCGCGCGGTCGCAAGCGATCGCTCGAACGCCGCAACCGATCCGGTCCGTATAACCGTCGGTAGGTCGTGTCGGGTCGTGGCCCCGCGGGGGGCGCTGGTGGGGGCAGGCCGTCGCGCTCCGCGACCGGACGCCCACGCGGTGCAGGAAAGGGGCCTGCAACCCTGCCGATCGGCGGGTGCCGGTACGACCGTCGTATGGACGTGCCTTACAGTCCCATCCGGTTCAATTGTTCCCAGGAAACTCCCAGGAAGAGGAGTTCCGTCGGCAGAGGGGAGCGCCCGTGGGCGTCCAGCAGAGCAGGAGCCCCTGGCCGGGCACCCTGGCGGCGGGAGCCGCGCTGGTGCTCGGCGCCTGGCTGCTGCGCGACGGCGGCTCGGCGGTGCTGCCCCCCGCCCCTGGTACGGGCCAGGCCCAGGCCGGCATCGCGCCGGTCTCCGTCGTCCCGCCGCTGGGCCCGTCCGCGCCGACCCGGATCCGCATCCCGGCCGTCCGTCTGGACGCCCCGGTCACCGCGCTCGGGCTGGACGCCGAGGGCCACCTGCAGGCCCCGCCGGAGGCGGACCGCAACCTCGCGGGGTGGTACCGGGGCGGCGCCAGCCCCGGCCAGCGGGGCACCGCGATCCTTGCGGGGCACGTCGACAACAAGTCGGGTCCGGCCGTCTTCTACGATCTGGGTGCGCTCCGTCGGGGGGACCGGATCGAGATCGCAAGGGCGGACGGTGCCATCGCCGTCTACCAGCTGTACGCCATCGAAGTGCACGACCGAAAGGACTTCCCGGACGACCGGGTCTACCGTCAGGCCGCTGACGCACAGCTGCGGGTGATCACCTGCGGCGGTGCCTACAGCGCGGAACACGGCTACGACAGCAACGTCGTCGCCTACGGGTTCCTGGCGGACACCACCCAGCCGGGCAAAGCCGCATGACCACGCTCACACTCGCTTCCCGCTGGAACCCGATCGACTGGCACCTCACCGAGGGCCGGATCCCGCACGCCGTCTTCGTGATCGGCTGGGCGGCGCTGTTCGCGCTCGCCGTCGGCCGCGGCCGCAGCTGGTGGCGCGTCCGCCTGCCCGCCGCGCTGTTCACCGCGGCCGCCCTCAGCCTGCTGCTCGACGTCGTGGTCGACGGCTGGTGGCACCCCTTCCCGGAGGGCACACCGGAGTACGTCACCTGGTGGATAGCCGTCGCCCTGCTCGGGTTCTGCCTGGTGGGCTACCGGATCCGCCGGCTCACCTGGGGCCGCCGCGGCATCGCGCTCGGCCTGAGCGGGCTGGTGCTGCTGATGTCCGCCTCCGAGATCAACATCGGCTTCGGACAGTTCCCGAGCGGGCGCGTGATGCTGGCGCCGTGGCTGACCAAGACCGACGGGCTGGTGCCGGCGAAGACCGGGGAGACCGTGGCCGCCCCGCCGGACAAGGTGCTCGACGAGGTCTGGAAGGCCCCGGCGGACCTGCCCGCGAAGGGGACCGTCTCGGTGGTGCCGATCCCCGGCCTCCGGTCGGGCTTCAAGGGCCGCGACGCGTACGTCTACCTCCCGCCCGCCTACCAGGCCAACCCGCGGCCGCTGCTGCCGGTGGTCGTGATGTTGACCGGCCAGCCGGGCGAACCCGGCGACTGGGTCCTCCGGGGGCAGCTGAACGAGCGGATGGACGCGTTCGCCGCGCAGCACGGCGGCCTCGCGCCGATCGTGGTGATGCCCGACCAGCTCGGTGCCACCTGGGCCAACACGCTCTGCATGGACTCCAAGCTCGCCAAGATGCAGACCTACCTGGCGTCGGACGTCCCGTTCTGGATCCACCAGAACCTGCAGACCGCGACCGGCCGGAAGTCCTGGGCGATCGGCGGCGCCTCGATGGGCGGCACCTGCGCGCTCCAACTCGGTGTCAACGCGCCCGACGTGTACGGCACCGTCCTCGACATGTCCGGGCAGGAGGAGCCGACCCTCGGCACCCGGGACGACACCGTCAGGGTCGCGTTCGGCGGTGACGGAAAGAAGTTCGACGCGGTCGACCCGGTGCAGGTGATGGCCCGGAAGCGGTTCCCGGACACCAACGTCGCCCTGCTCGTCGGTGAGACCGACGACGAGTTCAAGCCGCAGATGGAGAAGATCTACCGGGCCGTACAGGGGGCTGGGATGAAGGCGAAGTTCGAACTGATGCCGGGCGGTCACGGCTGGGTCGTCTTCCGACCCGGCATCGTCCAGCAGATCCCGTGGCTCGCAAGCCAGACCGGGTTGACCCGGTGACCGGGGCGGGCACGGCGGTCGCCGCCGTCGACGAGAAGGGGAAGGGGGCGGCGCGGGTCGTCCCCCAGCGCGGCGCGCAGGGCGGCTCCGAGCAGGGCGCGGACCGCGCGCCGGTCACCCGGACGCCGGAGCCCCGCCCGCAGCGGGTGCGGCGGGCCGCCCGGGTGCTCGGCGGCCGGCTGCGCGCGGCGCCGCTGACGCTGGCGCTGCTGGCCGGACTCTGGCTGATCGGCGCGGCCACCGGCAGCCTGCGCCACGGGCCGTCCGAGCGGCTGCTGGACCGGGCCGGGGTCGGCCTGCCCACGTTCGCCGAGGGCCACTGGTGGACGCCGTTCACCTCGGCGTTCTGGTGCTCCGGCATCGGCTCCTACGTGTTCACCAGCCTGCTGCTGCTCCTGGTCGGCCCGGCCGCCGAGCACCGGCTCGGCCGGCTGCGCACCCTCGCGGTGCTGGTCGGCGGGCAGGTCGTCGGCACCCTGCTGGGCACCGGGCTGATCGCCTTCGGCTCCTCGGCCGGGGAGCAGTGGACCGCCTCGGTCGCCGACCAGGTCTCGGTCGGCCCCGCCGTCGGCCTGTTCGCGCTGGCCGGGGTGCTCGGGTACCGGCTCACGGTGCTCTGGCGGCGCCGGCTGCACCTGCTGGTGCTGCTCGTCCCGCTGGTCATGACGCTGTACGTCGGCCACCTGCAGAGCGTTCAGCGGTGCGCCGCCGCGCTGGCCGGGCTCGGCGTCGGCGCGCTGCTCAGCCGCGGCCGCCCGTACCTGCGCTCGCTCGGCTCCTCGCACTCCGAGACCCGGGTGCTGGTCGCGCTCTGCCTGGTCGCTGCCGCCTTCGGGCCGCTGATCGCCTCGCTGTACGACAACGCCAGCGGGCCCTTCAACACCTTCTCCGAGCTGTACTTCTCGCACCGGCTCGGCCCGGACGAGGTCGCCGACCTGTGCGCGCTCTCGGCGCACGACTGCGCCCGCGCGCACGCCGTCGTCCGGATCTTCGACACCCCGGGCCGGCTGATGGCCGCGCTGTTCCCGGCGCTGCTGCTGGTACTGGCCGAGGGGCTGCGCCGGGGGCTGCGGTTCGCCTGGCTGGTGACCATCGCCACCGAGCTGCTGTGGGCGGGTCTGCTGGGCTGGCTCTACCTGGACGCCGGGCCGGACAGCCAGGACGTGGTGCAGTACTTCGTCGAGGCGATGCTGCTGCCGTTGCTGACCACCGGTCTGCTGCTGGCCACCCGCAAGCGGTTCCGGCTGCGGCTGGCAGGCCGGTCGGTGCGCCGGCTGGCCCTGGTGCTGGGCGGCGCCGCGCTGCTCTCCTCGGCCGCGTACGTCGGGCTCGGGCGGCTGGTGGCCGACCAGTTCGAACCGGGGGCGACCGTGCGGCGGCTGCTGCACGGGCTGCCCGCGCAGTTCCTGCCGCCCGCGTACAACGACCTGACGCCGGACTACCCGATCGCCGTCGGGTCGCTGGCGCGCTTCCTGGAGACGTACTGCGGCCTGGCGTTCTGGGTGGTGGCGCTGGTCACCCTGCTGACGGCCTTCCGCCGGCCCGTGCTCCACACCGACGCCGAGGCGGTCGCCCGTGCCAGGGCGCTGCTGACCCGGTACGGCGGCGGGACGCTGTCGTTCATCACCACCTGGGACGGCAACCACTACTGGTTCGACGAGCAGGGCCGGGCGGGCGTCGCCTACCGGGTGGTCGGCACCATCGCGCTGACCACCGGCGACCCGTTCGGCGCGCCGGAGGACCGGGCCCGGGCGGTGGCCGGCTTCGCCCGCTACTGCGACGCCCGCGGCTGGACGCCGTGCTTCTACAGCGTCTGCGGCCAGACCAGGGACGCCGCCACCCAGCTCGGCTGGCGCTCGGTGCAGGTCGCCGAGGACACCGTGGTCGCGCTCCCCGAGCTGGCCTTCACCGGCCGCAAGTGGCAGGACATCCGCACCGCCCTCAACAAGGCCGGCAAGCAGGGCATCACCGCGGAGTGGTGGGCCTACCACGAGGCGCCGCTCGCGCTGCGGGACCAGATCCGGGCGATCTCCGAGGAGTGGGTCTCCGAGAAGGGCCTGCCGGAGATGGGCTTCACGCTCGGCGGGCTGGACGAACTCGACGACCCCGACGTCCGGGTGCTGGTCGCCGTGGACGAGCAGCGGGTGGTGCACGGGCTGACCAGCTGGATGCCGGTGTACGAGGACGGCGTGCCGGTCGGCTGGACGCTGGACTTCATGCGCCGGCGCTCGGACGGCTTCCGCGGCGTCAACGAGTTCCTGATCGCCTCGGCCGCGCTCGGCTTCAAGGAGGAGGGCGCGCGCTTCCTGTCGCTGTCCGGCGCGCCACTGGCCCGCACCGGGCAGGGCGAGGAGCCCACCGGGCTGCAGCGGATGCTGGACTGGATGGGCAAGGTGCTGGAGCCGGTCTACGGCTTCCGCTCGCTGCTCGCGTTCAAGGCGAAGTTCCAGCCGGAGTACCGGCCGATGTACATGGCCTACCCCGACCCGGCCGCGCTGCCCGGCATCACCCGGGCGATCGGCAAGGCGTACCTGCCGCACCTGACGGCGGCGCAGGGCGTCCGGCTGATGCGCAAGCTGTCCGGCTGACCGGCCCCCGCGCCGGAGGGCAGGGGCGGGGGAGCGACGGGGGAGCGGGACGGGAGCGACGGGGGAGTGCCGACCGGCCGGCACCGGGACCGCGGTGCCCCGGAGGCGGGCGGGCACGTCGCGGCCCGTCAGCCGAGCAGCTGGGCGAGGGCGCGGTCGGCGTCCAGGTGGAGGTGCTCCTCGCCCTCGGGGACGAGCAGCCGGCTGCGCCACAGGAAGCGGCGCAGGTCGCCGCTGTCGAACCGGACCAGTGCGATGCCCTCCGGGGCCCGCAGCTCGACCATGGTGCACCGGCCGGGCGCGGGCCGGACGTGGACGTCGCCGACGCCGGCCGGCAGCTCGACGCCGGCCGAGAGCAGCCGGCGCGCGAAGACCCAGACGATGTCCCCGGCGTCCCGGTCCTCCGCGTCCTCGTCCAGTGAGAACTCGGCGGGGAAGGCCATCCGGACGGCCAGCGGGTCGTCCGGCAGGTAGGACAGGACGACCCGCAGCCGGACGGAGCGGTGGGGGGAGAGGATCAGGCGGGCCTGGACGGTCTCTTCGACGGTGCGCACGGGGGGTCCCTTCGGTTCGGTGCGGGGCCGCGCCACGACGGGGGTCGCTGCGGCCTCACCCCGGTGAGAGTCCCGCCGGCCGCCGTGATTACCCGGTTCCGGAAGCGATCGGACGTGATCCGCGCCACATCGATTTCCGGCCGTACGGGCCCGGCGCGGAGCCTCGCCTGGAGGCCCGAACGGCGCCGGGCCGGTAGGCTGGGCGGGTTGTCCGATCGCCGCCCGACCGCGGGACGGGGCCGAAAAACCGCCTCTGACCTGCGATGATCCCCCTCGGAGACCGTGAGTACTGCCGCCGCCTCCTCGATGCCGCTGTTCTCCGACGTACCGGAGACCCAGGCCCCCGCCCGACCCGCCGGCCACGCCGCGTCCGCCGGCTCGCACCACCTCTCCCCGGCCTTCCCCGGCCGTGCCCCCTGGGGCACCGCCGGCAAGCTGCGGGCCTGGCAGCAGGGTGCGCTGGACAAGTACATCGAGACGCAGCCGCGCGACTTCCTCGCGGTCGCGACCCCGGGCGCAGGCAAGACCACCTTCGCGCTCACCCTGGCCTCGTACCTGCTGCACAACCACCTGGTGCAGCAGGTGACCGTGGTCGCGCCGACCGAGCACCTCAAGAAGCAGTGGGCCGAGGCCGCCGCACGGATAGGCATCAAGCTGGACCCGGCGTACTCCTCCGGGCCGCTGTCCCGCGAGTACCACGGCATCGTGGTCACCTACGCGGGCGTCGGGGTCAACCCGATGCTGCACCGCAACCGGACCGAGTCCCGCAAGACCCTCGTGATCATGGACGAGATCCACCACGCCGGTGACTCCAAGTCCTGGGGCGAGGCCTGCTTCGAGGCCTTCGAGCCCGCGGCCCGCCGGCTGGCGCTGACCGGTACGCCGTTCCGCTCCGACACCAACCCGATCCCCTTCGTGGCGTACGAGGCGGGGGGCGACGGCATCCGCAAGTCCGTGGCCGACTACACCTACGGCTACGGGCACGCGCTCGCCGACCACGTCGTCCGCCCGGTGATCTTCCTCAGCTACAGCGGCAACATGCGCTGGCGCACCAAGTCCGGCGACGAGCTGGAGGCCCGGCTCGGCGAGCCGATGACCAAGGACCTGATCGCCCAGGCCTGGCGCACCGCGCTGGCCCCGCAGGGCGAGTGGATCCCGTCCGTGCTGCAGGCCGCCGACCGGCGGCTGAGCGAGGTCCGCAAGGCGATCCCGGACGCCGGCGGCCTGGTGATCGCCACCGACCAGACCGTCGCCCGCGCGTACGCCAAGCTGCTGCGCGAGATCAGCGGCGAGAAGGTCACCCTGGTGCTCTCCGACGAGACCGAGGCCTCCCAGCGGATCTCCGACTACGCGGCCGGGACCTCGCGCTGGATGGTCGCCGTCCGCATGGTGTCCGAGGGCGTCGACGTGCCCCGGCTGTGCGTCGGGGTGTACGCGACCTCGATCTCCACCCCGCTGTTCTTCGCCCAGGCCGTCGGCCGCTTCGTGCGCGCCCGCAAGCGCGGCGAGACGGCCTCGGTGTTCCTGCCGACCATCCCGATGCTGCTGGGCTTCGCCAACGAGATGGAGGTCCAGCGCGACCACGTGCTGGACCGGCCGAAGAAGGAGGGCGAGGGCCTCTTCGACGAGGAGGACCGGCTGCTCGCCGAGGCCGAGCGGGCCAACGACGGCCCCGACGGCGCCGGCGGCGATGAGTTCTCCTACGAGGCGCTGGGCTCCGACGCGGTCTTCGACCGGGTGCTGTACAACGCCATGGAGTTCGGCATGCAGGCCCACCCGGGGAGCGAGGAGGAGGACGACTACCTCGGCATCCCGGGCCTGCTGGAGCCGGACCAGGTGCAGATGCTGCTGCAGAAGCGCCAGCACCGGCAGATCCAGCGCAGCAAGACCAAGCCCGCCGAGGAGGCCGACCTGCTGGAGCTGCCGGCCGAGCAGCGGCCGGTCGTCACCCACCAGGAGCTCCGCGAGCTGCGCAAGGAGCTCAACGCGCTGGTGGCCGCCTGGCACCACCGCACCAGCCAGCCCCACGGCACCATCCACAACGAGCTGCGCCGCCAGTGCGGCGGGCCGCTCACCGCGCAGGCCACCGCCAACCAGCTCAAGGCGCGGATCGTCCGGATCCGGGAGTGGGCGAAGTAGCGGTCCGGCGGGCCCGGCCGGGCCGCCCCTCCTCCCGCCCGGTGCCGGGCGGGAGGCGCCCCCGCCCCGGTGTGTCCGGACTCCGGACCCGGGTCGAACTCCTGCGCTGATGCACCCTGCGGATGGGGATGGTTTGTCCGGAATTTGCGGCGCCGTTGAAGTCGATCACGCCCGAATTTTGGACAACCACTTCCCCCGCGACATTTCCTTCACTACCTTTCCCCCACGCTCTTCCGCCGGGCAACCCCTCGCGGGACGGCGCCGCAGGACCGTGCGGGCGTCAAGGAGGACACCGCGCACGGCCCTAGCGCGGCCACCCCCACCTGCGCGCGACACCGCCCTTGGACCGGTGCCGCCCGCCCCGCGAGCGCCGCGGAAAGGATTGCCCGTCGTGACAGCCGAGACCTCCCAGACCCTGGACCGAGGCGTCCGGGTCCTCAAGCTCCTCGCCGACTCCGAGCGGGGGCTGACCGTCACCGAGCTCGCCGCACGGCTCGCCGTCAACCGCACCGTCGTCTACCGGTTGCTGGCCACCCTGGAGCAGCACGGCCTGGTCCGCCGGGACATCGGCGGCCGCGCCCGGGTCGGCCTCGGCGTGCTGCGGCTCGCCCACCGGGTGCACCCGCTGCTGCGCGAGGCCGCGCTGCCCGCCCTGCGCAGCCTCGCCGAGGACCTCGGCGCCACCGCCCACCTGACCCTGGTGGACGGCAGCGAGGCCTTGGCCGTCGCCGTGGTGGAGCCGAGCTGGACCGACTTCCACGTCGCCTACCGGACCGGCCTGCGCCACCCGCTCGGCGAGAGCGCGGCCGGCCGGGCGATCCTGGAGGCACGCACCTTCCCCAGCCAGCGCCGCCCCGACCAGGGCTTCGTCATCACCCGCGCGGAGGAGCAGTCCGGGGCGTGCGGCGCCGCCGCCGCGCTGCTCGGACTGAGCGGCATCGAGGGCAGCGTCGGCGTCGTGATGCTGAACGGCATGGTGCCCGAGCGGGTCGGCCCCCGGGTGGTGGAGGCGGCGACCGAGGTCGCCGACGCGCTGAGGTAGCGCCCCCCGCCGCCCGCCCCCGGGCGGGCGGACCACACCGGGGCGCCGGGTGTGTTTGGATTCCCCTTGTGTCCGACACCAAGCTGCCCAAGGCCCTCACCGCCCCGCGGACCCGCGCGCTCGCGCTGTGCGGAGCGCTGGTCACCGCACTGTTCGGCGTGGCCGCCTTCGTCCCGCTGCCGTACACGATCACCTGGCCGGGCCTGACCGCGGACACCCTGGGCACCTACCAGGACAAGCCGGTGCTCACCATCACCGGGGCACCGCTGCGCACCACCGAGGGCGAGCTGCGGATGGTCACCATCACGGCGACCAACCCGGACCAGCGGAGCACCTTCCTGCGGTCGATGCAGGCCTGGTTCGACCCGAAGGAGGCGGTGCGTCCGACGGACACCGTCTACCCGCAGGGCAACCCGGCCAAGGCCGAGGAGGTGACCGCCCAGCAGATGGCCGAGTCGCAGGACAACGCCACCGTGGCCGCGCTGAACTACCTCCACCTCTCGCCGGACCAGGTGAAGGTCAAGGTCGACCTGGGGGACGTCGGCGGCCCGAGCGCCGGCCAGATGCTGGCGCTGGGCATCGTCGACAAGCTCGCCGGCGACGGCAACGGCGGCGACCTCACCGGCGGGCGCACCATCGCGGGCACCGGCACCATCGACCACGACGGCACGGTCGGCCCGGTGGGCGGCGTCCCGCTGAAGACCCAGGCGGCCGCCCGGGACGGCGCCACCGTGTTCCTGCTGCCCAGGGACGAGTGCACGGACGCCAAGGTGAACACGCCCGCGTCGCTGCGGCTGGTGCCGGTCGCCACCCTCGACGAGGCGGTCTCGGCCCTGAAGGCGCTCAAGACCGGCGGCAGCGTCCCCTCCTGCTGACCGGGCGCGGCGACGGGGCGCGGCGGCGGAGCCCGGTGCGGGGCGGCCCGGCGGGCCCGGGCCGGGGGTGATCCGGCGGGCTACTCGGCGGCGGCCTGGTCCACCAGCGGCAGGATCCGGTACGGCACCGGGTTCTCCAGCACGATCGCGGTGGACGAGCGGACGATCCCGTCGAAGCCCACCACCCGGTCGATCACCCGCTGCAGATCGGCGTTGGACCGGGCCACGATCCGCACCATCATGTCCCCGATCCCGGTGATGGTGTGCAGCTCCAGCACCTCCGGCACACCCGCCAGGTGCGCCCGCACGTCCGCGCCCTGGCCCTGGGAGATCTCCAGGGTCGCGAAGGCCGTCACCGGGTAGCCGATCGCGGCCGGGTCCACCTCCGGGCCGAAGCCGCCGATCACCCCCTTGGCCTGCAGCCGGTCCAGCCGGGCCTGCACGGTGCCGCGGGCGACCTGCAGCCGCCGCGAGCACTCCAGCACCCCGATCCGGGGCTCCTCGGCGAGCAGCCGGATCAGCCGGCCGTCCAGGGTGTCGATCGTGTCGTTCGTGCTGCTCACGATCGAAGTGCCTTGCGGGGCAGCGGGGTTGGTCGAGTCGGGCGAACTCGGGGAGTGGGCGGGGGGCATCGCGGCACCGTCCTCCGGTGGGCATTCTGTACAGCTGCGCGGCCGATTCTCCCGCCCCGGGGCACAGCTTGACCAGGAGGAAACGGAACAGTTGCGCGCAGGTCGGCTCGGCGCCACCCTCCAGCCACGACCCCGTGCCCCGGGTCCCCCACCCCGGCGCCGGGGCCCAGCGTGGTCCGTACGCCTACCGGGAGGGCCGTCATGACCGACACCGCCGCCGAACCCGTCCTGCTCGGGGCAGGCCCCCTACCGGACGCGGGCGAACCGGGCCCGCTGCCGACGGGCCGCGCCGACGCGGTGGTCTTCGCGGTCGCCGACGCCGAGCGGGCCGCCCGCCGCTACTGCGCCGCGCTGGGGCTGCGGTGCACCGCGTACGCGGGACCGGAGACCGGCGAGCCGGAGACCGTCTCGTACGTGCTCGCCGCGCCGGGGACGCGGATCGTGCTCACCTCGCTGGTGCAGGTGATCGGCCCGCGCGGCCGGGAGCTGGCCGCGCACCTGGACCGGTTCGGGGACGGGGTCGTCGACGTCGCGGTGAGCGTGCCGGACGTCTACTACGCCTACGACTACGCGGTCGACCGGGGTGCGCTGTCGCTGGCCGAGCCGTACGGGACCCGGGACGCGTACGGTGCGGTGGTGCTGGCCGCCATCGGGGTGCCCGGCGGGACCAGGCACACCCTGGTCGACCGGGCCGGCTACGCCGGGCCGTACCTGCCGGGGTTCGTTCCGCACGCAGGGTTCTGACGGGCGGACGGCGGAAGCCCGATGGCGGGACCGGTGGCGGGAGTCCGGTGGCGCGAGTCCGGTCGCGGGCGTCTGCGACGGGGGTTCGACGGGCCCTACCGGACGGCCGTTTCCACGATCGGCGGGTGCCCGTTCCAGTAGACGAAGACCGAGTTGGCCTGGTCGTCCTTGGTGAAGTCGATCCGCATCCACTGGGGGCCGTTCCACACCTGCATCTGCCAGCCCGGGTCCGGGGTGGCGGAGACCAGCGAGGCCCGGTCGGGCTTCAGGTCCAGCGCGACCTTGCCGCCCGGGATCGGGTAGCTCTTCACGGTGGACGTCGCGGTGGGCGTCGGCGTGGGCCGCCGGGTCGGCGGCGGGGTGGTCGCGGCGGGGGTCGGTCCGTGCGTCGCGGTGGCGGTCGGGGAGGCCGGCTGGGTCGGGGCCGTGGACTGCGCGGCCGGGACCGGCGGTTCGGGGGCGGCGGCCGGGGAGGACGACGTGCCGTCGGCCTTCGGGGAGGGCAGCGGCAGCGCCGTGGGCCGTTCGAACGCGGCGCCGGTCAGCACCGCGTGCACGCCGAGCCAGGACAGCGCCACCGCCGCCCCGGTGGCCGCCGCCCAGGCGCCGAGCTGTACCAGTCCGTTCCGCATCGTCCGCACATCCTGCCGTATTTCCACCGCGCCGGAGACCGGCACCCTCGCCATTCCTCAGGGCAGTTGCACAATGTCCGGACCGGGCCCCGAGGTACAGACCACTCCCTGCTGATGGCGTACCGTGCAGGCCCATGGCAACAGTGCTCGTGGTCGAGGACGACCCCTTCGTACGTTCCGCCCTCATCCGCCACCTGACCGACACGGGTCACGCGGTCCGCAGCGTGGGCACCGCTCTCGAAGCGCTCCGGGAGGTCGCCCAGGTCGGCTGCGACCTGGTGATCCTCGACCTGGGCCTGCCCGACCTGGACGGCAGCGAGGCACTCAAGATGATCCGCGGCCTGACCAACGTGCCGGTGATCATCTCCACCGCCCGGGACGACGAGGCCGAGATCGTCCGGCTGCTCAACGACGGTGCTGACGACTACTTGGTGAAACCTTTCTCCGGTGAGCACCTCAGCGCCCGGATGGCCGCCGTGCTGCGCCGGCTCGGCAGCGGCGCCGCCCCCGTCGCCCAGGTGCTGCGGGTCGGCGGACTGGCCATCGACCTGCAGCGGCGCGAGGCCTCCCTGGACGGGCGCCCGCTCGACCTGACCCGCCGTGAGTTCGACCTGCTGGCCTTCCTCGCCGCCCGGCCCGGCGTCGTGGTGCCGCGCAAGGAGATCCTCGCCGAGGTCTGGCAACAGACCTACGGCGGCGACCAGACCATCGACGTCCACCTCTCCTGGCTGCGCCGCAAGCTCGGCGAGACCGCCTCCAACCCCCGCTACCTGCACACCGTCCGGGGCGTCGGCGTGCGGCTGGAGGCCACCGGGGACCAGGCGGGGCACCGGACATGAGGAGGTTCGGGCACTCGCTGCGCTGGGCCCTGATCAAGGCCGCCGTGGCCGGGACCACCATGGTCGCGCTGGCCTTCCTCATCCCGCTCGGCCTGATGGTCCAGCAGACCGCGCGGGACCGGGCGTTCACCGCCGCCGAACGCCAGGCGGCGGCCCTCGGACCCGCGCTGGCGATCACCACCGACCAGGACGCCGTCACCCGGGCCCTGGCCAGCACGGACGCGGGCGGGCAGGGACGGATGGCCGTCCACCTGCCCGCGGCGGGACAGCCGGAGGCCCCCGGGACCGGCGGCCCCGGCGGACCGACGCTCGGCCAGGGCCGGGCCGCCGCCGACGACGTGGCCACGGCCGGCGGCAAGGGCCGGTCCTTCACCGTGGAGGTGCCCGGCGGCTACGCGCTGCTCCAGCCCGTCGCGGTGGACACCGGGCGGACCGCCGTGGTCGAGGTCTTCGTGGCCGAGGACGACCTCACCCGGGGCGTCTCCACCGCCTGGCTGGTGCTCTCCGCCGTCGCGCTCGCCCTGGTCGCCATCTCGGTGCTGGTCGCCGACCGGATGGGCAACCGGATCGTCGCCTCCGCCCGGCGGCTCGCCGGCGCCGCCCGCTCACTCGGCGCCGGCGACCTCGCGGTACGCGTCCCGGTCGAGGGCAAGCAGGTCGACGGCAGCCCCGAAGAACTGCGCGAAGCGTCCCACGCGTTCAACACCATGGCCGACCGGGTGGTCCAACTCCTCGCCGCCGAGCGGGAACTGGCCGCCGACCTGTCCCACCGGCTGCGCACCCCGCTGACCGTGCTGCGGCTCAACGCCGCCTCGCTCGGCGACGGCGACGCCGCCGACGCCACCCGCCACGCGGTCGCCCAACTCGAGCGCGAGGTCGACCAGATCATCCGCTCGGCCCGCCGCGCCCCCGAGGACGCGCCCACCGTCACGGTCGGCTGCGACGCCGCCGAGGTGATCCGCGAGCGGGTCGGCTTCTGGTCCGCGCTGGCCGAGGACGAAGGACGCCGCTGGCAGCTGGCCGGCGCCGAACGGGCGGCACCCGTCCCCGTCCAGCGCGGCGACCTGGCGGCCGCCGTCGACGCCCTGCTCGGCAACGTCTTCCGGCACACCGCCGTCGGCACCGCCTTCTCCGTGGACGTGCTGGCCACCGACAGCTCGGTGATCGTGCTGGTCGGCGACGCCGGACCGGGGTACGACGACCCGGCCGCCGCCCTCAAGCGCGGTGAGGGCCACGGCGGGGAGGGCTCGACCGGCCTCGGCCTCGACATCGTCCGCAAGCTCGCCGAGTCCATCGGCGGGGACCTCGCACTCGGCCGCTCCGCCGTCCTCGGCGGCGCCGAGACCCGGCTGCGGCTGCGCACCCGGCCGGAGACGGCGAGGCCCGCGCGGACCGGACGGCGACGCAGCCGCGGAGTGCTCTTCCCCCGGTGAGACGGCGCCGGGGAGGACGACTTCCTTAAGTGTGGCCTAAGGGAGTTCTACCCCTTGCTCAGCCCGCCGGTTCGAGCCCCGGACCGCCGCTAGCGTCGGTCGCGCCGGTCACCCGACCGAGCCGGGCCGGCCGCCCGGACGTCCGCAGGCACTCCGTGCCGGGACGGCGGCCGACCGAAGGCACCCGCGGAGGTAACGCGCCATGACCACCCAGCCCACCCGCCGCTCCGGCCACCGCAGGCGCAGCCGCAAGGGCGCGATCATCGGGGCCGCCGCGGTCGCCGCCGCCCTGGTCACGGGCGGGACGGTCGTCCTCGCCGGCTCGGCCAGCGCCGCCTCGCTCGGTGCCGTCTACAGCCGCACCAGCGCCTGGGACACCGGCTACACCGGCCAGTACCTGGTCACCAACCCGGACAGCAGCCCGATCGAGGACTGGACGCTCAGCTTCGACCTGCCGGCCGGCGCGAAGATCGACTCGCTCTGGAACGCCACCTTCACCGCCGACGGCCGGCACGTCACGGTCAAGCCCGAGGCCTGGAGCAAGCGGCTGGAGCCCGGCAGGAGCGTGGTGGTCGGCTTCGTCGCCCAGGGCGCGGGCGCGGCGCAGGCCGAGCCGGAGAAGTGCCTGATCAACAACACCTCCTGCAAGGCCGGCGACGGTCCCGCGCCCACCCCCTCGGGGCGGCCGACCGCCACCGCGACCCCGGCCCCGCCGACCGCCTCCCCGACGCCCACGGCGAGCGCCACCGCCACCGCCAAGCCCAGCCCCACCGCCACGACGAAGCCGACCACCCCGGCACCGACCCCCACCCCGACCGTCACCCCCACGGCGACCGGTGGGCCCGTTCCCCCGGTCGGCGCCGGGGCCGGCTTCGCCCCGTACGTCGACACCTCGCTCTACCCGCCCTACGACCTGGCGGCCACCGCCAAGGCGAGCGGCGTGAAGAACTTCAACCTCGCCTTCGTGGTCTCCGGCGGCGGCTGCGTGCCCAAGTGGGGCGGCGTCAGCGACCTGTCCGCCGACGCGGTGGCCGCCCAGATCGGCGCACTGCGGGCGATCGGCGGCGACGTCCGGATCTCCTTCGGCGGCGCCAACGGCAGCGAGCTGGCCCTCGCCTGCGGCTCCACCGCCGACCTCACCGCCGCGTACCAGAAGGTCGTGGACGCCTACGGCGCCACCAAACTGGACTTCGACGTCGAGGGCGGCGCGATCGCCGACGCCGCCGCCAACACCCGGCGCGCCCAGGCCGTCGCCCAGCTGCAGAAGAACGCCGCCGCCAAGGGCAAGGCCCTCGACGTCTCCTTCACCCTGCCCGCGCTGCCCTCCGGCCTGACCCAGGAGGGCGTCGACCTCGTCGCCGGCGCCAAGGCCGGCGGCGTCGCGATCGGCGCCGTCAACATCATGGCGATGGACTTCGGCGACGGCGTCGCCCCCAACCCGCAGGGCCAGATGGGCAAGTACGCGATCGCCGCGGCCACCGCCACCCAGGCCCAGGTCAAGAGCGTGCTGGGGCTGGACGACGCGGCCGCCTGGCGCAAGGTCGCGGTCACCCCGATGATCGGCGTCAACGACGTGGCCACCGAGGTCTTCACCGTCGCCGACGCCAAGCAGCTCGCCGAGTTCGCCAAGACCAAGCACCTCGCCTGGCTGGCCATGTGGTCCGGCACCCGGGACAAGGCCTGCGAGGGCGGCGCCAAGGCCTACGCCGACGCCACCTGCAGCAGCATCGTCCAGCAGCCGCTGGACTTCACCCGGGCCCTCGGGGCGTACACGGGCTGACGCCCGCCGGGTCCCCCGTCGGCCCCGGCCGTCCGTGCTCAGTCCGCAGCCGAGTACGGGCGGCCGGGGTTTCTCGTCACGTTCCGTAGTCGATCGTCTCCGGGCCCGTTCGGGTGGCATCCGGTATCGTCGCTGGTTGGCCGAGCGGTGGACGGAGTGGACAGTGACAGCGGTGCAAGACGAGCGCAGCCCGGTGCGAACCGCACCCGACCCCTCGCCCGAGCCCCTGTCGGACCGGCTGCGCCGAGTGCTCGCCGCTCCCGCCCGGGCCCTGCGCGAGGCCCCCCGCCGTCCGCTGCTGGCCGCCTCCGCGCTGGCGCTGCTCTCCCTGGTCGTGTACGCAGTGGTGCGCCACTTCGTCCACACCTCGATGGTGGACATGATCGTCTACCGGGCCGAGGGCGCCGCCGTCGCCAACGGTGACGACCTGTACGGCCTGCGCGTCACCGAGTGGAACCTGCCGGCGACCTACCCGCCCTTCGCGGCGATGCTGTTCGTCCCGACCACCTGGTTCCCGGTCCCCTTCCTCCGGGTCGCGATCACTCTCGGCAACCTCGGGCTGCTCGCCCTGCTCACCCACCTGTCGTTCAAGCTGGTCGGCTGGCCGCGCCGCGAACTGCGGCCGATCGGCGTGATCCTGGTGACCGGCCTCGGCGTCTGGCTCGAACCCGTCTTCACCACGCTCCGCTACGGCCAGATCAACCTCGCGCTCGCCTGCCTGATCCTCTGGGACCTCACGCGTCCCGACGGACGCCGCAGCAAGGGCGTGGCGATCGGCATCGCCGCCGGCATCAAGCTCACCCCCGGCCTGTTCGCCGTCTACCTGCTGATCACCGGCCGGGTCCGGGCCGCCTTCGTGGCCGGCCTCACCTTCCTCGGCACCTTCCTGCTCGGCGCCCTCGTCCTGCCCGACGCCACCTGGGGCTTCTGGACCAAGTACCTCTACGACTCCTCCCGGGTCGGCAAGACCCAGATCGTCGACAACCAGTCGCTGCGCGGCGCCTTCGCCCGCCTGCTGCACACCGCCGACCCCGGCACCGTCGCCACCCTCGGAGCCGGCCTGGTCGCGCTGGCCGGCCTCGCCGTCGCCGCCTGGGCCGCCCGCAGCGGCCGCTGGCTGCCCCGGGCCGAGGCCTGGGGCGTCTGCTGCGCGGCCGTCACCGCGGTGCTGATCTCGCCGATCAGCTGGACCCACCACTGGGTCTGGTGCGTGCCGCTGCTCGTCCTGCTCGCCGCCGAGGCCTCCGTCGAACACGCCCGCCCGGCCGACGTCCGCCGACTGCGCTGGCGGGCCGTCTTCTGGGCCACGCTGGTCGCCTTCCTGTCCTTCGCCATGTGGGCGGCGAAGCCGCTCGGCCCGGCGGTCCTCCACATGTCACCGTGGCGCCAGCTGCCGACCTCGGTCTACCCGTGGGTCGGGCTCTGCTTCCTGCTCGCCGCCGCGATCCGGACGAGGGCGCGCCGCCGCTCCGCCGGCGCGCCGCTGGTCCGGCTGCCCGTGCAGCGCGACGGCGGCGGACCGGACGCCGCCCGCGGCCGTCAGCAGGCCCCCGCGGCCCGCTGAGCCGGCGGGGGCGCCGCTCCTGCCACCTCGCCCGGGTACGGACCGGCGCACCTCGCCCGGGTGCGTACCGGCGCACCTCGCGCGGGTGCGTACCGGCGCACACTCCGACGCACGCCCATGCACACTGCGACGCACGCCTAGGCGAGCAGCTCGGCGAGCGAGCCGTCCATGTCCAGCGCGGCCAGCTCGCTGCCCGGCGGCACCAGCCGGTGCGCCCGCTCCAGCCAGGCCGCGACGGCCGGCAGCGGCGCCTCCAGGAGCGCGTCCCCGGCGGGCGAGCTCAGCGCCAGACAGAGCACGCTGCGCCGGCCCGAGCGGCTGCCCCCGGCCGAGGGCTGGGGGAGGGTCGGCCAGATCCGCACGTCGCCCTGGCCGCACGGGCGGAAGGTGCCCTCGACCAGCAGCTCGCGGGCGAACACCCAGGTCACCGGGGAGCCGGTGTCCAGGTGGAAGGTGATGTAGACCGCGTACGGGTCGTGGCTGCCGTAGGACAGCCGCGCCTGCACGGGGACGCTGTGCTCCGGCGAGAGCACCAGGTTGAGCTCCAGCTCGTGTTCGACGACGCTGACGGGGCGTTCCATGATCGTCTTCCTCTCCACCTCGGGGGTGTGCCCGGTTCCGGGCCCTGTGACCTTTGAGAGGGCGGTCCGCACCGGCTCTTACACACGTTTCCGGGATTTCTTCGGGACGTTCGGCGAGGGGTGGTGAACGGGCGGTCGCGCGGCGTGCGGATGCCGATCGTGCGCCTGGTTCTTTACCGTGCGCCGTCCTCCGCTGTCCGGGGATTCGTGAACTTCCCGTCGCGGCTCCGGCGAGGTACTACCCTTTGTGACTACCCGGCGACTGTCCGCCCATCGGCGCTGCCCCCACGTGCGCCGAACGCCGGGCGCGCGCCGGTTCGTGCGCCCGGGCGGACGCGGCGCGGCCGGTTCCGCGCCGCCGTCGTCGATCCACCGGATCCACCCCGGCGCCACCCGGCCCCACGCACGGTTCCACCCGGCGCCACTTCGGCGCCGACGGTTCCGCGCGTGCCACCGGTTCAAGGCTTCACCCGGCTCCACTGGTTCAAGGCATCACCGGTTCAAGGCTTCACCCGGCTCCACCGGCTCAAGGCTCCACTGGTTCAAGGCTCCACCCGGCACCACCGGTTCCCTCGTCCTTCCTTGCCCTCGTCAGGACCTGCCAGGAAAGAAGACCCCCATGACGGACCGCCCCTTCGCCGGCGGCGGCGACCCGGCCGTCGCACCCCAGCCGGGCTACTACCCCGACCCCTCCATCCCCGGCTTCGTCCGGTACTGGGGCGGCTCCGCCTGGGTGCCCGGGACCAGCCGGCCCGCGCCCGCCGCGGGTGAGGTGCTGGAACCGCCCCGGTACGCGACCCGGCGGCCCGCCCCGGGCGGGCCGCCGGCCCGGGCGGTGCCGCCACCGGCGGTCCCGGAGAGCGGGCTTCCCGAGGGCCCGGTCCCGGCGGGGGTGGTTCCGTCGGCCGGGGTTCCGTCGGCCGGGGTTCCGGGGGCTTCGGCGCAGACACCCGTGGCCGCTGCCGCGCCGGTGCAGGTGCCGCCGTCGGGGGCGGTGCCGACTGCCGGAACGACTCCGGAGCGTGAGGCGCCCGCGGGTGGGGGTGACACCGGGCCGGTGTACTTCGACCAGACCACGGGTGGGGCGTCCTTCGTGATCGGGCCGCGGGTCGCGGAGGTGATCGGCGGGCCGGTGTTCCGGACGGTCGGGCCGGCGGTGGGGGCCGCTGCCGAGGCCGGGAACGCCGTCGGTGCCGGGGCGTTCGCAGGGCCCGGGGCTTCCGTGCTCCCGGGAGTGGGGGCGGGGATCCCGGTGAGCGCGGGGGCCCCGGTCGGCGGCGTCGACGGGCCGCCGGCCGGTGCGGTGGCCGGTGCGGTGTCCGAGCCGGCCGAGGCCGTGCCCGGGTCGCTGCCCGGGGACTCGGGCCGGCAGACCCATCCGCGGGAGCAGCGGGGACTGATGGGGACGGGCGACGCACAGCGTTGGGTCTCCTGGGGGGTGCTTCCGGGAGCGCCCGAGGTGGATGAGGAGCGCGCGGATGAGGAACGCGCTCCAGTTGCCGGGGAGTCGACGACCGGTGCGGCCGCGCCCGCCGTGGCCGTGGCGGTGCGGGAGGCCCTCGCGACGTCCGTCGAGGCCTCGGGCGCGGTGCCGGTGGTGGTGCCGGCCGTCGTCGTGCCGGTGGTCGAAGGAGCGGAGGAGCAGGGCGTCGGCGCGCCGGCGCCTCCGGGGCAAGGCCGGGGTGCGCCTGCTGCCTCCGGTGCCGCAGGTGCGACCGGCGCGCCTGCCGCGTCCGGTACGTCCGGGCGGCCCGTCGCGTCCGCCGCGGCCGCCCGCACCACGCCGATGCCCGCCGTGCGACCGGCCCGACCGGCCCGGCAGAGCGCCGCCCGGCGTCGATCCGCCGCGCCCGCCGCCGTACCGGCCGGGCTGGGGCGCCGACTCGCCGCCCGCACGGTCGACACCGCCGTGCTGCTGGTGGTCGCCGTCGCCGCCGGCATCCCGCTCGGCCGCTCGGTCTCCGACCACCTCCAGGAGAAGCTCGACCAGGCCAAGATGGCCAGCGCCCTTACCCGCCGTCAGGTCCAGGTCTGGCTGGTGGACGACGTGGTGCTGGGGAAGATCGCCGTGCTGATCGGCATCCTGCTCTTCGCGAGCCTGCTCTACGAGGTGCTGCCGACCGCCCGGACCGGCCAGACCTTCGGCAAACGGCTCACCCGGATCCGCGTGGTCGACGCCGCCGCCCCCGCCCGGACCAGGCTGAGCCTCGGCCGCTCGCTGCTCCGGTGGATCGTCCGGCAGACGGGCACGGTGCTGCTGCTAGGTCTGGTCTGGCCGGTCTTCGACCGCCCGGCCCGACGCGGATGGCAGGACCGTGCCGCCCGGACGCGGGTGGTGCGGGCCTGAGGCGACGGGTCCCGGGGCCCCAACCCGTTCCACGGCCGCAGCGACAAAACGGGCGGAATATCCCGAACCTTGAGAATGTGTGATGTTCTACTCGGGGCATGAGCACCCACGACCCCTCGGGCCCCCAGCCGGAGGGGGGCGGCAAGCCCTCCTTCGACAAGCAGTCCCCGCAACCGGGCGGCGGCACGCCGGAAGGCCGGCCGCCGGGCCCGACCCCGTCCGACAGCCCGGCCGGAGGCACACCGGAAAGCCCGCCCGAAGGCCCCGCCGGCGGTGGAGCCGAGGGCCCCGGCGCGTACCAGGGCACCTACGGCGGGAGCCCGTACGGCGGACCGGCCCGCGGTCAGAACCCCTACGACCAGCCCCCGCCCGGCTACGGCACCGGCTACGGCCCCGGCGCGTACGGAACCCCCGGCGCCGGACCCGTCCCCGGCATGCCCCCGATCGGCACCTGGCCCAAGCGGATCACCGCCCGGCTGATCGACTACCTGCTCGTCCAGGCCGTCGCGATCGTCATCGTGGCCCCCTTCGTCACCCTCGGCAACCGCACCGGCTCCGCCGAAGCGTTCTGGCTCGCCTGCCTCATCTGGCTCGTCTACGAGGCCCTGATGACCAGCCGGGACGGCCAGACCCTCGGCAAGAAGGCGATGGACATCCGCGTCGCCATGCTCATCGACGGCAACACCCCGCCCCAGGCCGCCGCCTGGACCCGCTCGGCCGTCTTCATCCTCCCGGCCGTGCTCTGCTGCGCCGCGTTCTGGTGGATCATCGACGGCTTCTTCGGCGCCTTCGACAAGCCGTACCGCCAGTGCATCCACGACAAGGCCGCGAAGACCGTGGTCGTCACCACGAAGCTCTGAGCGGCGGCGCGGAACGCGTCCACGCCCGGCGGCGGATCAGCGCTGCCGGGCGTACGCGTGCTCGGCGGCGGTCGGGGTGGCCGGGGCGGTCGGGGCGGTCGGGGTCGCCGGGGCGGCCGGGTCTGCAGGGGTGGCAGGGTCCGCCGGGGTGGCTGGGGTGGCCGGGGTGGACGCGGCGCCCTCGGCCGGGTTCGGCTCCGCAGCGGCGGACGAGGCCGAGGCGGACCGCGCGAGCACCGTCACCGTGGTGCCGAGCACCAGCGCGAACACCACCAGCACCGCGACCGCCAGGACGCCCGAGGCACCCGAGACAGCCAGCAGCGCCACCGTACTGGCGACGACGGTGAACGAACCGAGGCAGAACTGGGCAGCGGAGGGACGCGGCATGGCGGGGGTCCTTCGCACGTCGGGGGAAACGGGCGGGAATGAAGCCGGTGCCAGAAGTCCTACCCGGCAAGGGAGTTCACCACCTCCAGGCTAGTCCCCCCGCCCGGGGGCACAGGGGGCGCACGGGCTCACCCCGGGGTCGTCCGCCCCGGTCTGTACGGTGAACCGGTACGTGCCGACACCACGCACCACCCAGCACCACCGGGCGCCACCAGGCACCCGTCACCACACCCCGGGGGAACCGACCGTGCCCGTGCCCGCCGACTGGCCCACCACCGAAGCCCAAGCACGCGCCGAACAAGAACGGCTGCGCCCGCTCGTCCGGGCCCACGACGACCAGGACACCCCGGTCGAACTCATCGCCGGCGTGGACGTCGCCTACGACGACGAGCACGACCTCGTCGCCGCCGCAGCCGTCCTCCTCCGCCGGGACACCCTCGACGTCGTCGAACAAGCCACCGCCGTCGGCCGCATCGCCTTCCCCTACGTCCCCGGACTCCTCGCCTTCCGCGAGATCCCCGCCGTCCTCGACGCACTCGCCGCCCTCACCCGCACCCCCGACACCGTCGTCTGCGACGGCTACGGCCTCGCCCACCCCCGCCGCCTCGGCCTCGCCAGCCACCTCGGCGTCCTCACCGGACTGCGCACCCTCGGCGTCGCCAAGACCCCCTTCACCTTCGACCACCACCAACCCGACGCACCCCGCGGCTCCTCCACCCCGCTCACCGACCCCGCCACCGGCGAAGAGGTCGGCCGCGCCCTGCGGACCCGGCCCGGCGTCAAACCCGTCTTCGTCTCCGTCGGCCACCGGATCAGCCTCGACACCGCCGTCAGCACCACCCTCGACCTCGCCCGCCGGTACCGCCTCCCCGAGACCACCCGGCACGCCGACGCCCTCTGCCGTCGCGCCCTCAGCCAAGCCCAGCACAACGGGACGACCACGAACTGACCAAGCCCCGGGATTCGTGCCCGGCGTGTTAGACATGAGACACCGAGGCCCGGCCCCGACGACCAGGGACGGACGCACGGGGGAGGCGCCGACATGGGATCAGGCACGGGCACCGGCTCGACCGGCGGAGCCGGACAGGGCTACCGCGTCGAAATCGAACAACTCCGCAGCTTCGCCGGCCAAGTGCGGCTCCTGCTCGCCGACTTCCAGAAACACGCCGACGGCACCGGCACCCACGGCCGCAGCGGCGTCGGCAAGAACGCCTTCGGCACCTTCGCCGAAGCCACCGAGATCCACGGCCGCTACAGCACCATGCGGGACGCCCTCCGCGACCTCCTCAACCAACTCCAGGAAGCCGTCGAGGAAGCCCAGCGGAAAGCCGACCTCACCGCCACCAACTACGAAGAACACGACCAGCACACCGCGAAGAAACTCAAACTCGGCGGCGACGGCTGGTCCGTCGACCAGCCCTCCGCAACCAGCCGGGCCGCGCAGGAGAAGAACCTCACCCCCTCCAACCGCGGCAACGCCACCATCTAGCCACCGCCCGCCCGGACACGAACGGAGGCGAACCGGCCGTGGTCTACACCGACTTCACCAAATACAGCCACGCCCAGCTCCGCGCCATGGCACAAGCCCTCGACCCCGGCGCGGTCATGGCCGCCGGAGACCCCTGGCGCACCGCCTCCGACACCCTCAAACAGATCCGCCTCACCCTCACCAAAGCCAGCACCGAAGCCACCACCACCTGGGAAGGCAGCACCAGCGACGCCTTCCACACCCGCATGCTCAACCTGGCCGCCAGCATCAACAACGCCGCCGCCTACGCCAACGACGCGGCCAACATCCTCCACAACGTCTCCGACGCCATGGCCAAGGCCAAACGCGAAATGCCCGAAGAACCCGGCAACTGGGACGAGTTCAAGGACAACGTCAGCGACGGCGTCTCCGCCCTCTTCGGCAGCGGCGACGACGAACACATCCCCATCGCCGACCGCAAGAAGGCCGAAGCCGCCGCCATCATGCAAACCCTCGCCATGCACTACCGCATCGCGACCCCGGCACTGAAGGCTCCGCCGCCCTACGACCCCAAGAAGCCGCCGGGGATTCCCGGGGGTCGGGACGATTTCTCCGACCAGACTGCTGGAGACCCGAGTGCGGCCGCCGCAGTGGGCGGTGTGATGACCGGCATGAGTGTTGGTGGCTTGAACTCGGCAGGAGGCTCCTACCGTGGGTCTACGAATGTCCCGACGGAGCCACGAAACCGCAGTGTGAGCAGGGGTGGCGGTGGCGTTGCGCCGAATTCGTCGACGGCCGTACGAAATGCGCAGATTCCATCGGAGCCCGGGATCAAGGGTGGAACAGCCAAGGCGCAAGGGAAGCCCGAAACGGTCAATTTCGGTGCGGGAACCACCGTCGACGGTGTGAGCACCGTTTCGAAGCCGACAGCGGCCGGACCGTCACCGGCCGGGGTGACGGGCACGCCGATCCCCGCCGGATCGGGGCCGCAAACAGGCGCTGGCCCCACCTGGCTCCAGCCGGGCAAGGGAGAGCCGGGACTCGGGCTTTTCGACAGCGGCCGAGCGAAGCAGGCGTTCGTCGAGGGAGGCGCTGCTGGTCGAGGTGACCGGCCGACCGGTCCGGGAGTATCGCGCGGCGGGTCTGCGCGCGGGGTGGAGGGAATCCACGGTGGCGACCTCGGCGCGGTAGGCCCCGGAAGCCGCCGTGCAGGCGGCACGGTGGTCGGTACGGGCGAGCGAGCGGTGCCGGGAAGCAAGGCGCCTGCGGGCGAAGCGATGCCGGGCGGCAAGCGGTCCTTCACTGAGGGAGGCACCGGACTCGGGCAGCGCGGGCGGCTTCGGGGGGAGTCGGCAGCTACCTCCGGTGCCACCTCGGGCTCCGCGTTTCCGGTCGGCGGGGCTCACGGACGGGCCACGGACAGGGAGAAGGGCCGTAGGCGGCCGGACTACCTGGTGGAGGACGAGGAGACGTGGGCGTCGGACGAGCCCGCCAATCCCGACGTGGTGAAATGACCCTGGTCATCAGGAGACCAGGTGATCCGATCGAGGCCCCCGTGGTTCGTGAACCACGGGGCTGTCGCTGTGCTGAGTGGGGTGACCGGCCTTGGGAGACTGGCAGCTTCGGCGTGGGGCGACTGCGCTGGTGGCGGGGGGACTGGTTGCCGCGATCGGCGCCGCTCCCGCTCACGCGGACAGCACCCGCGATGCGCAGTGGGTGCTGACCGACTACGGCGCAGGCAGCACGCTGTGGCCGGTGTCGCAGGGGGCTGGTGTCACGGTCGCCGTCATCGACAGCGGTGTCATGAAGGACCATCATGACCTTGAAGGTCAGGTTCTTGCCGGTGCCGACTTCACCGGTGAGGGCAGTGACGGAACGGTCGACAAGGACGGTCACGGAACCGGGATGGCGAGCCTCATCGCCGGCCACGGCCACGGGGACGATGCCGGGATCATGGGACTGGCACCGAAGGTCAAGATCCTCCCGATCCGGGTGAGTTGGAGCACTGACGGTTCCGTGGCGCAGATCGGCCTGGCGAATGGCATTCGGTTCGCCGTCGATCACGGAGCCACGGTGGTCAACATGTCGATCGGCGGGTATTCGGGGTCCGATCAGGAGACCAGGACGGCGGTCAAATACGCCGTCGACCACGATGTGGTCCTCGTCGCGTCGACTGGAAACAGCGGGCAGGAGACAGCATCTGTCGAGTACCCGGCTGCGTTTCCCGGCGTGGTGGCGGTCGGAGCGGTGAATCGGCAGGGGCGTTTGTGGGAGAAGTCGACGTACGGGCCTGAGACTACGCTGGCTGGGCCCGGAGCGGAGATCTACCGAGCGAGTGCGAAGTCCTCGGCGGGCTACGGAGTCGCCAATGGGACCTCGGACGCTGCAGCCTACGTTTCCGCCACCGCTGCGCTCATCCGCTCGAAGTACCCCGCTCTTTCCGCCGGGCAGGTCATCAATCGGATGATCAAGTCGGCCGCGCCGCCGGCCGACGGGACGGTGGTGCCCAACAACCATTACGGCTACGGGATCCTGGCGCCGGCGAAGGCACTGGAGGCGAATCCGGCCGTGGACAACGGGTCGCGGGAGAACCCGTTGGTGAAGCGGCCGGAGTCGCGGGGGGCGCCGCCGGCGGATGATCCGACGGATGGGGCTTCGGACGTGGCGGTCGCGCCCGGGGCGGATGGTGGGGGGAGCCGCGGGAACGGGATGGGGCTCGTCGTGGGGGCGGCGGCCGGTGGGGTGGCGCTCGTGGTGGGTGTGGTGGTCGCCCTCGTGGTGCGGGCGCGGCGGCGGAGGCGGGTGGCGGCTGCCGGGGCGTTCCAGCAGCTGCCGTTCCAGCAGCCTCCGTACGGTGGGTCGTAGCGGTGATTGCTCGGTCCGGTGTCGTGCCGGGGGCGGGGTAGGGGGCCGGGGGCTGGCAGCATTTCGGCGGCGGCTGGCGTTCCTGCTGCTGGTGGGGCGTCCGCGGTGGCGGCCATGCTGGGCCCATGAGCACTTCTGAGAGCGCCGCGAGCGCGGTGGATCCCGTGAACGCCGTGAGCCCTGTGGATGTCGTGAGCCCCGTTGCCGGGGAGGTCGTCCCGGACACCAAGGACTGGACCTGGGTGCTCGAACGTCCTTGCCCCGAGTGCGGGTTGGACACGCCGCGGGTGGTGCGCGAGGACGTTGCCGGGATGGTCCGGGCGAACGCGGAGGGCTGGCTGGCGGTGCTGGCGGGGGGCGGGGACGGGCTGGGTCGGCGGCCGGAGCCGGGGGTCTGGTCGGACCTGGAGTACGCGTGCCACGTCCGGGACGTCTTCCGGTTGTTCCTGGTGCGGCTGGGTCTCATGCTCGACCGGGACGACCCGCTGTTCCCGAACTGGGACCAGGACGAGACGGCTGTCGCCGAGCGCTACGGGGAGCAGGTGCCGGGGGTGGTGGCGGGGGAGCTGGCGGAGGCCGCGGAGGCGTTGGCGGCCGCGTTCGAGCGGGTGGCCGGCGAGCAGTGGCGGCGGACGGGGAGCCGCAGTGACGGGGCGCGGTTCACGGTGGAGTCGTTCTCCCGGTATCTGATCCACGACCCGGTGCACCACTTGTTCGACGTGACGGGCGAGCGGGTCTGAGACCGCCTCCGGGGCAGGGTGTCGGGGCGCGCGCGGGGTGTGCGTGGTCCGGGAGGGGCGCGCGGGGCGCGAGGTCACCAGCCGGAGGCCTCGCGCAGCATGGTGCGGCGCAGTCGGCCGGCCACGCTGGCGGCGTCGGTGCCGATGACGTCGGCGATTTCGGGGGCGGCCAGGCCGACGACGTAGTGCAGGATGGCCAGGTCGTCGTCGGCCGGGCGGCGGTCCGGGTCCGGGCCCGGATCGGGCGGTTCCAGCCGGGTGTGCTCGGCGACGGTGCCGCGCAGGATCTCCCAGGCGTGCGCGGTCGGGTTGGAGCTTCCCATCAACTCGCGCCAGTGCACCGCGATTTCGGCGAACGCCTGTTGGACGGCGGTGGCCGCGTCGCTGTGCTCGGTCAGCCACACGCGGGCGTAGCTGAGGTACCGGGGGCGGTGGAGTTCGCAGAACGCGGTGAACTCCAGCGGTACGTCCTCCGGCTCGCCGGGCCCCGGGGGTGGCTCGGCAGAAGTCGCTTGACGGTTGGTCATCTCGTCTTCTCGGAAAGGGAGATGGGTTTCTGACGGTCGATCATCTGTGCTCACTCTACGGTAGGCCCTCGGTGCGCTGGGTGACCAATCCGATGGAATGCCCGGAACCCGTCGCCGCCCGGCCGGTTCCGGTGGCGACCGGGTGCGGCAGGGCGGCGGAACGGCCGGGCGGGGTGCCGGCGCGGGGCCGGCGGGTGGTGCTGCGCAGTGGCGTGGGAGGCGTAGGTGCGAGCGCGTCGCAGCTGGTCAGAGGG
The DNA here is from genome assembly GCF_042735125.1 of Kitasatospora sp. NPDC059599. Classification (NCBI taxonomy): domain Bacteria; kingdom Bacillati; phylum Actinomycetota; class Actinomycetes; order Kitasatosporales; family Streptomycetaceae; genus Kitasatospora; species Kitasatospora sp. NPDC059599. The sequence continues at coordinate 47,535 of NZ_JBHWCL010000012.1, forward strand.
TGTAGGACGACTGTGACTGCAAGGCAGTTGATGTGCCACCGTAGGCCCTGCGGCGGCTGACGTCCACGCCCGCGGCGCGAACCCGGGCCCGCACAACCACCCGCGCAACCGTGCTCGCGATCACAGCGAAGATCACTGCGTCGAGGGGCGCGGACGCTGGTACGGGCGCCGGGACAACCACACGCATGGACGTATCAGGGGCCGGGGCCGGGGTGGGCCGAGGGTGGGGCCGAGGGTGAGGCCCGGGCGGCGGGGCGGTGCCGGTGCGGGTGGTCCGGCCCTGTGGTGGGCGGCTGCGCGGTTCGTCGGTGCCCCGGCGGCCTGAAGCTGGCCTCGGCGGCCGGGGCGGTGCGGACGGGCGGTGCGGTCACCCGTCGGTGGTCGTCCGTCAGGAGGTCGTGCGGGCCTCCGACGGGGAGATCCGGTCGGCGGCGGTGTCCCGTTCGGTCTGGGTGGGGAAGGACTCGACGGCCCGGCGCCGGGCCGCCTGCGCGGCGGTGGCTGCCGCTGCCGCAGCCGCTGCGGCCGCTCCGGCGGCGGCCTCCTCGCGCTCGCACCGGTGCGCCGCCTGGGCGGGGTGCGCCGCCGGAGCGTGTCCGCCGGTGGTGCCGTGTCCGGCGGTGCCGTGTCCGGTGGTGCCGTGTCCGGGGGTGGTGTGCCCGCCGGTGGTGCCGTGCCCGCCGGGGGGCCGTCGGCGGCGGCCGACCGCGGTCCGGGCGGCGTGTTCCTCGGCCGCCTGTCTAGCGGCCAGGTAGGCCTGCACGGCCGCCATGCCGTAGACCGGCTGGATGAGCTGGTGGCCCTTGAAGAACGGCCTGGCCGGGGCGAATCCGGCGGCGACGACCAGGTCGCGGATCTCTGCTATCTCGGCTTCACTGCGGGCGGTGAAGCGGACCTCCCAGCCCTTCTTGTACGTATGGCCCTTCTCGCCGCTGCGGCGGGCGGGGTCCGGGCGGCGGACGTATCCGGGCAGGCGGCCGAGGCGGAGCTGGGCCGCGCGGAGGCCGGCGGTCTCGTCACGTGACATGACGTAAGCCTAGGCAATCTCCGGGGTGGGATTGACGCCTGGAGGGTCCCTCGCCGTATGCCTTTGATCACTCTGGGTCAGACGACCAGGTCGGCGATCGTTTTCGATCAAGTGTGACAACCGGATGGGCGTCAATTACTCCAAATGAGTGAGGGTATGAGGACTTTAGTGCGGGCTGATCCCGGTTTCGCGACGGTTGCGTAACAGTGCGTCAGGCTCCCGGTCACGGGTCGGGGTGGTTGGGGATGGTGTCCGCATGAGCTACCGGATTCCCACGCCGCCGCCGTCACTGGAGGAGCTGGCGAAGCGTCAGCAGAACGTCGTCACCGCGAGTCAGCTGCGCGCCCGGGGCGTGCCGGCCCGCGTCATCACCGGGCACTGCCGTCGGGGAGGCCCCTGGCAGCGGCTGCTGCCGCGGGTCTACCTGCTGCAGCCCGCCGAGCCCACCCCGGAGCAGCGGATCTGGGCCGCGCTGCTGTACGCCGAGCAGAACGGCCGCGAGGAGGGCCGCCGCGAGGGCGCGGTGATCACCGGCGCGGCGGCCCTGGCGCTGTACGGCTTCGCGGCCGTGCCGCGGCTTCCCGCGATGACCGGGGTGGACGTCCTGGTGCCCCGTCAGCGCCGGCTGAAGGACGTCGGCGAGGTCCGGATCCGGCGCACCGAAAGGGAGTTGGTGGCCCGCTCGGTGCACGGACTGGCCTGTGCGCCGGTGGCCCGGGCGGTCGCGGACGCGCTCGGCGAGTGGACGGCGGACCCGCAGGCCCCGGCGCCGGTGCGCGAGGTGCTGCGCGAGGCCGTCTCGCGCCACGAGGACGGCTGCACGGTCCGGGAGTTGGCCGTCGAGCTGATCGAGTCCGGGCTGACCGACGAACCCCGGGTGCGCGCCGCGCTGGACGAACTCCTCGCCGCCGAGCGGGACTCGGTGCTGGAGCGGCTCGGTCACCTGGTGGACGAGTGGTTGCTGCCCGTCCCGCTGAACGCCCCCGAGCTGCGGATGCGCGGCGGCACGTACATCGCCGTCCCGGACCTCTACTGGCCGGAGCGCGGCGTCGCGGTCGAGGTGGACTCGGACCTGCGCTGCGTCAGCGAGGGCGAGGCCGCCTGGGTGCGCGGCGGCCAGCACCGGATGGAGTACCTGGGCATCCGCGTGGTGTACGTCTCCGGCGCCCGGCTGGCCGCCGACCCGGACGCGGTGGGCGGCGAGTTGCGCGAGGCCCACCGGGCCGGTGGCACGGACGTGGTGGAGCTGCTGGTGGTCTGAGCCGGCGGCGCCGTCGGCACGACCCCGGGGGCGCGGGGAGGTGCGACGGTGCGCCGGGAGACGCCAGGGGGACCTCAGAGGGACCTCAGAGGGACGTCAGGGGACGCCGGGAGACGTCAGGGACGGACCACCGGCGTGCCGACCAACTCGACCCCGGCCGCCCGCAGTTCCTCCAGCGCGGCGGCGGTGGTCTCCGGGGCCACCCCGGCGGTGAGGTCCAGCAGGACGCGGGTGGCGAAGCCCGCCCGGACGGCGTCCAGCGCGGTCGCCCGCACGCAGTGGTCGATGGCGAGGCCCACCACGTCGATCTCGTCGACCTGCCGTTCGCGCAGCCACTCCAGCGGGCCGCGCTCGTTCTCGTCCAGTCCCTCGAAGCCGCTGTACGCCGCCGAGTGGGCGCCCTTGTCGAAGACCGCCTCGACCGCACCGGAGATCACCGCGGGTGCGAAGTTGGGGTGGAACCCCACGCCCTCGGTGCCGGCCACGCAGTGCACCGGCCAGCTGTCGACGTAGTCCGGCTCGGCGGAGAAGTGCGCACCCGGGTCGATGTGGTGGTCGCGGGTGGCGAGGATGTGCTGGTAGCCGGGGGAGGATTCGGCGATCAGATCGGTGATGGCGGCGGCCACCTCGGCGCCGCCGGCGACGGCCAGGCTGCCGCCCTCGCAGAAGTCGTTCTGAACGTCGACGACGATCAGTGCCCGGTGCATGGCTCGCATCCTCGGATGTCGGGGGCCCGCTGCAGGCGGCGCCCCGGTGGGGGAGCCCTCGGGAGTACTCGGCCCGGCGGTGCGGGGCTCGGGGGGTTCTCGGGGAGCTCCGGGGAACTCTACGGCTGACTCTAGGGAGTGCCGCGCGGGGGCGGAAGCCCCCGGGGGCGGTCCGGGTGGGCCGGACCGCGGCCTGCGCGGCCCGGAGGGCGGCGTCGGTCAGAGGACCGCGTCGGCGGTCAGGACCAGTTCGGTCGGCAGCACCGGGTCGCCCTTGGAGAGCTGGGTGGCCGACAGCGGCAGCGCGGCCCGGGCGCGGACGTGCCGTTCGCGGGCGGCGCTCAGTGGCTCCCGGCCGACCGTCTCACCGGCCCGTACCAGCGGTACCTGCACCAGGTGCGGCCGCAGCTCGTCGGGGACGGGCCCGGTGCCGACCACCTCGGCCTCGGCCACGCCGTCGGCGTCGGGCCGCCGGGCCGCCCACTTGCGGCCGCCGGTGCTGGTCTTGCCGCCCGCCGCGCGCTTGGCCACCGGCACCAGCGGCCCGCCGTCGTCCCCGGCCCTGGCGACCAGCTTGTAGACCATCGCGCAGGTCGGGTGCCCGCTGCCGGTGACCAGGCTGGTGCCGACGCCGTAGCCGTCCACCGGGGCGGCGGCCAGGGCGGCGATCGCGTACTCGTCCAGGTCCGAGGTGACGATGATCCGGGTGTCGGTGGCGCCCAGCTCGTCCAGCTGGCGGCGGACCCGGTGGGCCAGCAGGGTGAGGTCGCCGGAGTCGATCCGGACGGCGCCCAGCTCGGGGCCGGCCACCTCGACCGCGGTGCGCACGGCCTCGCGCAGGTCGAAGGTGTCGACCAGCAGCGTGGTGCCCTTGCCCATCGAGGCGATCTGGGCGCGGAAGGCGTCCCGCTCGCTGTCGTGCACCAGGGTGAAGGCGTGCGCGGCGGTGCCGGTGGTGGGGATGCCGTGGGTGAAGCCGGCCTCCAGGTCCGAGGTGGCGGCGAACCCGGCCACGTACGCGGCCCGCGCGGCGGAGACGGCGGCGTGCTCGTGGGCCCGGCGGGCGCCCATCTCGATCACCGGGCGGCCGCCGGCGGCGGCGGTCATCCGGGAGGCGGCGGCCGCGATCGCCGAGTCGTGGTTGAGGATCGAGAGGATCACCGTCTCCAGGATCACCGCCTCGGCGAAGCTGCCCTCGACGGTGAGCAGCGGGGAGCCGGGGAAGTAGACCTCGCCCTCGGGGTAGCCGTGGATGTCGCCGCGGAAGCGGTAGTCGGCGAGGAAGCGCAGGGTGTCCTCGTCGACCACGCCCTGGTCGGCCAGCCAGTCCAGCTGGGCGGTGGTGAAGCGGAAGTTCTCGACGGCGTCGAGGACCCGGCCGGTGCCGGCCATGACGCCGTAGCGGCGGCCGCTCGGCAGGTGGCGGGTGAACACCTCGAAGACGGAGTGGCGGTGCGCGGCCCCGCTGCGCAGGGCGGCCTGCAGCATGGTGAGCTCGTAGCGGTCGGTGAGCAGCGCGGTCGACCCGGCCGCGCGCACTGAAGTGGCGTCCATGGGGATGATGCTACTACCACTTAGCGTCAGAGTGACGATTTCTCGCCGAGCGGGCCGGGGCGGAATCGCCCGGGTGTCCCCCGGATGGCAGCATGGGGCGTGAGGAGCAACGGACGAACGTGCAGCGAGGAGGACCCGGCGTGAGTGTCGCGCCCGCGGAGATCGAGCGCCCCGAGGTCGAAGGTCTGCCGGTGGCAGAGCCGGACACGCCCTGGGTGACCATCGTGCACAACGACGCGGTCAACCTGATGAGCTATGTCCAGTACGTCTTCCAGGCCTACTTCGGCTACCCGAAGGACAAGGCCCGGAAGCTGATGATGGACGTCCACACCAAGGGGCGGGCGGTGGTCTCCAGCGGTTCCCGCGAGGAGATGGAGCGCGACGTCCAGGCGATGCACGGCTACGGCCTCTGGGCGACGCTCCAGCACGACTGACGCCGGACCGCCGGCCGTATGACCGAAGACGACGAAGACGGGCTGACCGATACAGATGGCTGGGTTGTTCGAGAGCACCGGCGGTGGCGGCGCGACGATCGCGCTGGACGAGTGGGAGGCCTCCATCCTCCGCTCGCTGGAAGTGCAGTTGCTGGAGCTGATCGGCCCCGGCCCGGGCGGTGGCGACGGCGACCCGCTGGCCGCGCTGTTCGCCGAGGGGCCGACCGAGGCGCCCGCCGACCCGGTGCTGGCCCGGTTCTTCCCGGACGCCTACGGGGACCCGGAGAAGCCGGATGACGACGACGAGGCCGCGGCCTCGTCCGGCGAGTTCCGCCGCTTCACCGAGCTGGACCTGCGGGCCCGCAAGCGGGACGACGCACTGTTCGTCGTCCGGGCGCTGGACGGCCTCGGCGGCGACGGGGTGCTCAAGCTGGGCACCCCCGACTGCCCGCGCTGGCTGGGCGCGTTGAACGACCTGCGGCTGGCCCTCGGCGTCCGGCTGGAGGTCACCGAGGACGACGAGGAGGGCCTCTACGAGCTGCCGGACAGCGACGAGCGCAAGCCGCTGGTGATGGCGTACCTGTGGCTGGGGGCGCTGCAGGAGTCGCTACTGGAGGCGATGGTCGACTGAACGGCGCCGACTGAACGGTGTCGACTGAACGGCGCCGACTGAACGGTGTCGGCCGGGCGGTGCGGGCCGGGTGTCGCGGGTCGGGCGGCCGGTCCGGTAGGCGGCTCCGACCCGGTGAACGGAGCCCGAACCCGGGCGTATCACCGGATGAACGTGGAGCGGCCGGCCCGCTCCCGTTCGCGTTTCCGGGGCGATCGTGCCCGGTTTCGGGCAGGCCCCGGCGATTTCGTCCAGGATGTGGACGATTCGCCGGGGCTTTTCCGTGCAAAATGGGGCAGATCATACCAGGTCATGCTCAAATATCGCTCAGATGAACACCGCTGTCCGGACGGCCCGTGGTACGACTTCTCCACTCCCGAGACCGACCAGGACGGTGCACCATGGCCGAGAAGTTGTACGACCACGTGGTCGACACCAAGCCGGACGAGGAGGGCTACGAGCGGGGACTCGGCAGCCGCCAGATCCAGATGATCGCGATCGGCGGAGCGATCGGCACCGGGCTCTTCCTCGGCGCCGGCACCGCGATCTCCAAGTCCGGCCCGAGCCTGATCCTCTCCTACGCCGTCGCCGGTGTGGTGATCTTCGCGATCATGCGCGCCCTCGGTGAACTCCTCACCTACCGCCCGGTGTCCGGCAGCTTCGCCGAGTACGCGCGGGAGTTCCTCGGCCCCTTCGCCGGCTACGTGACCGGCTGGACGTACTGGTTGTTCTGGGTCGTCACCGGCATGGCCGAGACCACCGCGGCCGCCGTGTACGTGAAGTTCTGGGCGCCCGGTATACCCCAGTGGGCCAGCGCTCTGACCTTCCTGGTCGTCCTCTACGCGGCCAACCTGATCTCGGTGAAGCTGTTCGGCGAGATCGAGTTCTGGTTCTCCATGGTCAAGGTCACCGCCATCATCGGCATGATCCTCATCGGCGTCGGGGTGCTCACCCTGGGCTTCAGCAAGGCCGGTGACACCGCGTCGATCTCCCACCTGTGGCAGGACGGCGGCTTCTTCCCCAAGGGCATCGGCTCCACCGTGATGACCCTCCAGATCGTCATGTTCGCCTACCTCGGCGTCGAACTCGTCGGCGTCACCGCGGGCGAGAGCGAGAACCCCGAGAAGACCCTCCCGCGCGCCATCAACACGCTGCCCTGGCGCATCGCGCTGTTCTACATCGGCGCCCTGGTCGTCATCCTCTCGCTCGTGCCGTGGACCGAATTCCAGCCCGGCGTCAGCCCGTTCGTCGCCGCCTTCGGCAAGATCGGCATCCCGGCCGCGGCCGGCATCATCAACTTCGTGGTGCTCACCGCCGCGCTCTCCTCCTGCAACTCCGGGATGTACTCCACCGGTCGCATGCTGCGCGACCTCGCCCTGCGCGGCCAGGCCCCGGGGCGGCTCACCGCGCTCAACTCCCGCCGCACCCCCGCCTTCGCGATCACCGTCTCCTGTCTGCTGATGGGCGCCGGCGTGGTGCTCAACTACCTCGTCCCCGCGCGGGCGTTCGAGTACATCACCTCGGTCGCCACCGTCTGCGGCCTGTGGACCTGGGCGATGATCCTGATCTCCCAGATCCGCTACCGCCGGGCCTGGAAGGCCGGCCGCCTGCCCGCGCCCGGCTTCAAGTCGCCCGGCGGCGCCTGGGTCAGCTGGGCCGCGCTCGCCTTCCTCGCCCTCGTCGTGGTGCTGATCGGCCTGGACGAGGACAACCGGATCTCGCTCTACGTCTTCCCCGGCTGGGCCGTGGTGCTGGTCATCGGCTACCGCTTCCTCCAGCGCCGCAACCCGCAGGCCGTCAACGGCCCCGCCCACGACCACCCGCACGCGGAGGACGCCGCCTGAGCCCGGGCTCCGCAGGGCCCGGGACCGGACGCACGGCGGGACCGCACGTGCACCGGGACCGGCCCGCGGACGGCCGTCGACCGCGCCTCGGACACCCGTCGACCGCGCCTCGGACGCCCCGGCGGACACCCGCCGGGGCGTGGCTATCCTGACCGCATGCTGACCATCACCCGAGAAATCCGCGACCGGATCGTGGCCCACGCCCGCGCCGACCACCCGGACGAGGCCTGCGGCGTGGTCGCCGGACCGGCCGGCACCGGACGGCCCGAGCGGTTCGTCCCGATGCTCAACGCCGCCCGCTCGCCCACCTTCTACGAGTTCGACTCGGGCGACCTGCTCAAGCTCTACCGCGAGATGGACGACCGCGACGAGGAGCCGGTGATCGTGTACCACTCGCACACCGCGACCGAGGCCTACCCGTCGCGGACCGACGTGAGCTACGCCTCCGAACCGTTCGCCCACTACGTCCTGGTCTCCACCGCCGACGGCAACGGCGAGGACGACGCCTACCAGTTCCGCTCGTTCCGCATCGTGGACGGCGAGATCACAGAGGAAGACGTCGAGGTCGTCGAGGCCCACCCGGCCTGACCGGCACCCGCCCGGACGCGGCCCGCCGACCCCGGCGAAGGGACGGCGGGCCCGCCGCGTCTCAGCACTGGGGACGAGAACATCCGGATCCCGAGACGGGCATGTCGGAGCGGGCCCGGGAATCTATACGATGAGCCCATGCGTTCCGTCGATGTGAGCAACCAGGCCCCGGGCACCCGCCTCGTGGCGCGCCTGCACATCGACCTGTGCCGGCACGCCGGCGCGATCTGTCCAGGCACGCCCGCGCGCTCGCGCTGAGAGCCGCCGCACCCCGCCCGGGCCCGCCGCCCCTCCGGCGCCGCCGCGCCCGGGCACCCGTCCGCCCTGCCGCGTCCGCTGCGGCCCACCACTCCACGACTTGCACAGGAGCGCACCCATGGCCATCGAGGTCCGCATCCCGACCATCCTCCGCACCTACACCGACGGCGCCAAGGCCGTCGAGGGCAACGGCAGCAACCTCGGGGAACTCTTCACCGACCTCGACGCCCGCCACCCGGGCATCGCCGCCCGCCTCGTCGACGGCGGCGAGCTGCGCCGCTTCGTCAACGTCTACCTGAACGACGAGGACGTCCGGTTCCTGGAGGGCATCTCCACCGCCCTCGCCGACGGCGACAGCGTCACCATCCTGCCCGCCGTGGCCGGCGGCGCCCGCTGACCTCCCGGTTCCCCCGCCACCGGCGGGGGAACCACCCCCGCGACCCTCACCGCCGTGTGACCCCTCACCGCCGTGGCCGGAGGCCTCCCTTGCGTTACGACAGTCCGCTCGAAGCCGTCGGCAACACCCCGCTGGTCCGCCTGCCCCGGCTGTCCGCCGCGGTCCCCGGCAACACCGAGGGCCTGGTCACCCTCTGGGCCAAGCTGGAGGACCGCAACCCGACCGGCTCGATCAAGGACCGCCCGGCGCTGCACATGATCGAGCGCGCCGAGGCCGAGGGCCGGCTCACCCCGGGCTGCACCATCCTGGAACCCACCAGTGGCAACACCGGCATCTCGCTCGCCATGGCCGCCAAGCTCAAGGGCTACCGGATGGTCTGCGTGATGCCCGAGAACACCAGCGAGGAACGGCGCGAGCTGCTCCGCATGTGGGGCGCCGAGATCATCCCCTCCCCGGCCGCCGGCGGCTCCAACACCGCCGTCCGGATCGCCAAGGAGATCGCCGCCGAGCACCCCGACTGGGTGATGCTCTACCAGTACGGCAACCCCGACAACGCGGGCGCCCACTACACCGGCACCGGCCCCGAGATCCTCGCCGACCTGCCGACCGTCACCCACTTCGTGGCCGGCCTCGGCACCACCGGCACCCTGATGGGCGTCGGCCGCTACCTGCGTGAGAAGGTCCCCGGCGTGAAGATCGTCGCCGCCGAACCGCGCTACGACGACCTGGTGTACGGGCTGCGCAACCTCGACGAGGGCTTCGTCCCCGAGCTGTACGACGCCGAGGTGCTCACCACCCGCTTCTCGGTCGGCTCCGCGGACGCCGTCCGCCGCACCCGCGAACTCCTGAAGCAGGAAGGCATCTTCGCGGGCGTCTCCACCGGCGCCATCCTGCACGCGGCGATCGGCGTCGGCCGCAAGGCGGCGGCCGCGGGAGAGCGCGCGGACATCGTCTTCGTGGTCGCCGACGGCGGCTGGAAGTACCTGTCCACCGGCATCTACACCGCCGAGTCCACCGAGGCGGCCGTCGAGGCGCTGCAGGGCCAGCTCTGGGCCTAGGCCCGATGCCGGACCCAGTAGCCGGCTGACGGTCGGCGGGTCCGGCCGGGCCCTCGGCCCTGTCCGGCCCTAGTTCAGCACCTGCCGGGCCCGGGACCACACCTGCCGGTCCACCGTGCCCGCCCGGCGGCGGAACGCCGACAGCGGGACCTCCCGCAGCTCGTCGGTCTCCAGCCAGCTGGTCCGGCCCTGCCGGTCGCCCACCGAACCGGGCGGCAGCGGCAGCACGCCCGGGCGCTCGGCGTGGTGCTTGCTGGTGATCTTCGCGACGGTCGCGGTCCGGCCCCGCACCCGCAGCACCAGGCACGGGCGGTCCTTCGACCCGGGGCCGTCCTCGAACGGCACCTCCGCCCACCAGATCTCCTGCGGCTCGGGGCGGGACCGGGTGCTCGGGCGCGGCCGCGGGCCGGTCGGCCCCGCCGGGCGGGGGGCCGGGCGGGTCCGCCGCACCAGCACCGCCGCGACGGCCGCCAGCAGCGCGATGCCGGCCAGCGCCAGGACGACCCAGGTACCAGTCATGCCGTTCATGCGGCGAACCGTACCGGGCCGGGGGTGCGCGCCACCACCGTGACGGCTGTGACGGTTGAGCACGTGTCCGCGCTTTGCTCCCGGTTCGTCACGGAACCGCCACCGTGCCCGTTCCGCGCCGGATGTCCGGCCGCACCCCGGAAGGCTGCGTCACGAACGTCCGCCCCGTCCCCCGGAGGTGCCCCGTGCGTGAGCGAAGCGAGGTGGGTGCATGAGCCGTAGCGCCGAACTGTGGTCCTACGCCGAGATCGCCCGCCACATCGACGTCCGCCCCGAGACCGTCCGCAGCTACCGGCGCCACGGGCTGCTGCCCGGCCCCGACGCGACCGACGCCGCCGGCCACCCCCGCTGGTACCCCGACACCATCCGCGCCTGGGCCCGCAACCGCCCCGGGCACCGCTGAGCCCACCCCGGCCCCGGCCCCCGCTCCCGTCCCCGGCGTTCTGGTGATTCCAGCCACAGCCCGGCACGGGGACGGGGGCAAAGTGCCGCTCCACCCTTACCCTCGACACACCAATGCAGTGCTACCGGCCGGTTCACCGGCCCGGCCTGCCGTTTTCCATGCCGTTTTCCAGCAGCAGCCAGGACGTGTCGGGGCGGAGGGGCTCGGATGAAACTGACCGTGGTGGGGTGCTCGGGGAGCTTCCCGTCCGCCGACTCGCCCTGCTCCAGCTACCTCGTCGAGGCCGACGGCTACCGCCTCGTCCTCGACCTCGGCAACGGAGCCCTCGGCGCCCTGCAGAAGTACACCGGCCTCTACGACGTCGACGCCGTCCTGCTCAGCCACCTGCACGCCGACCACTGCGTCGACCTGTGCGCCTACTGGGTGGCCCGCAACTACCGCGCCGGTGGCTGCCCCGAACTGCTCCCCGTGTACGGCCCGGCCGGCACCGCCGAGCGACTCGCCCGCGCCTACGACATGCCGGAGAACCCCGGCATGAAGGAGGTCTTCGAGTTCCGCACCCTCACCCCCGGCAGCTTCGACCTCGGCCCCTTCCGGGTCGAGGTCGCCCAGGTCAACCACCCGGTCGACGCCTTCGCCTTCCGGCTCGAACACGACGGTCGCTCGATCGTGTACAGCGGCGACACCGGCGAGAGCGCCGCACTCGTCGAACTCGCCCGCGACGCCGACCTCTTCCTCTGCGAGGCCGCGTACATCGACGGCCGTGACACCTACCGGGCCGTCCACCTCAACGGACGCGAAGCCGGCGAGCACGCCACCGCCGCCGGTGCCCGCCGACTCGTCCTCACCCACATCCCCCCGTGGACCGACGCCGAGCACAACCGCCGCGACGCGGCCGCCGCCTACGCCGGGCCGGTCGAGATCGCCCGCGCGGGTGCGGTGTACGAGGTCTGACCGGGCACGGGACCGCCCCGGGCACGGAGCCCCGTCGGGTACGGAGCGCCCCGTCGGGCCTGCGCCCGGCGGCCGGGCGCGGTCCGCAGGGGCACGCCACCGGCGTCCGCCGGTGCCGGTGCTGCGGATCGACGTCCGTCACGGCCGCCCGGTAGGCCTCCCGCAGCCGGGCGGTGACCGGGCACGGAGGCGCGGCCAGGGCGGCGCGGGCAGGGCGCGGCCCGTCCGGCCGGCGGCCCGGACGCCACCCGAACCCGGATCGGCGGACAGCGGTATGACGGAGCGTCGACCCACCGTGCCGCGGCGCCCGCCCCTGGCGCGGGGAGCCGCTTCCGGGCCGGCGTGCACGCGGCGCGGGTGGAGCCGGGGACCGGGCGCCGGGGCCGGGGGCGGGGCTCAGCGCTGCCCGGGGACGGGCAGTCCGAGGTGGTCGCGCAGGGTCGGGCCGGTGTAGTCGGTGCGGAAGACCCCGCGTTCCTGGAGCAGTGGCACCACCCGGTCGACGAACTCGTCCAGGCCGCCCGGGGTGAGGTGCGGGACGAGGATGAAGCCGTCGGCCGCGTCGTTCTGCACGAAGTGGTCGATCCGTGCGGCGACGGTGGCCGGGGAGCCGACGAAGGACTGCCGGCCGGTCACCTCGATCACCAGTTCGCGGCTGGTCAGCCGCTTCTCCGCCGCGATCGCCCGCCAGCGTCGGGCGACGGCCAGCGGGTCGCCGAACCGGACCCGGCCCTGGACCAGCGCGCTGTCCGGGTCGGGGTCGACGTCCGGCAGCGGTCCGTCCGGGTCGTGGCCGGACAGGTCGACGCCCCAGGCCTGCTCCAGGAAGGCGATCGCGGTCTGCGGTCCGACCTGGGCCAGCCGGACCTCGGCGGCGCGTTCGGCCGCCTCGGCGTCGGTGTCGCCGAGGACGAAGGTGGCCCCGGGCATGATCTTCAGTTCGTCCGGCTTGCGCCCGTACGCGGCGAGCCGACGCTTGACGTCCGTGTGGAAGGCCTGGCCGGCGGCGAGGGTGGAGTGCACGGTGAAGACCACGTCGGCGGTGGCGGCGGCGAACTCCCTGCCCTCGGCGGAGTCCCCGGCCTCGATCACCACCGGGTGGCCCTGCGGCGGCCGCGGCAGCGAGAGTCGGCCCTCGACCTCGAACTGCGGGCCGCGGTGCCGGACGCCCTCCGCCCCGGCGTCCCAGAACTCCCTTGCCAGCTGCACGAACTCGGCGGCCCTGGTGTAGCGGTCGGCGCGGTCCAGGTAGCCGCCGCGGCGGAAGTTCTCCCCGGTGAAGGCGTCCGAGGAGGTGACCACGTTCCAGGCCGCGCGGCCGCCGGAGAGGTGGTCCAAGGAGGCGAAGCGGCGGGCCAGTTCGTACGGTTCGTTGAAGGTCGCGTTGACGGTGGCGGCCAGCCCGATCCGCTCGGTGACGGCGGCGAGCGCGTTCAGCACGGTGATCGACTCGGGGCGGCCGACCACGTCCAGGTCGTGGACGAGTCCCTTGTGCTCGCGCAGCCGCAGGCCCTCGGCGAGGAAGAAGTAGTCGAACTTCCCGCGCTCGGCGGTCCGGGCGAGGTGGCGGAAGGAGTCGAACTCGATGTGGCTGCCGGAGGCCGGGTCGCTCCACACCGTGGTGTTGTTGACGCCGGGGAAGTGCGCGGCGAGGTGGATCTGCTTGAGCGGGCGGTCCGTCATCGGGTCACCTCGGCGAGCGCGGGGGAAGCGGCGGGAACGGGCGCGGCGGCGGGCGCGAGGGAGGAGGGGAGGGGGCCGTAGCGGCCGGCCGGGCGGTCCAGTCCGAGGTGGTCGCGCAGGGTGCGGCCGGTGTACGCGGGGCGCAGCAGGCCGGCGGCGCGCAGGGCGGGGGCGATCCGGTCGGCCAGGGCGGTCAGGTCGCGCAGCGGGTCGGCGGGGACGAGGTGGAAGCCGTCGACGCCGGTCCCGGTCGCGGTGAGTTCGGCGAGCAGTCGCTCCTCGGCGGCGCGGTCGGTCCCGGCCGTCCCGCCGTCGCTGCCGTCGCTGTCGGTGGTGTCGGTGGTGCCGGTGATTCCGGTGGTGCCGACGGGCAGGGCGGCGTCGAGCCGGGCGAGGATCCGCAGGCTCTCGCCGGCGCGCAGCCGCAGCTCGGTGGCGGCGCTGAGCCGGGTCGCCCGGTCGGGGGCGTCGAGCAGGACGACGTCGGCGTGCCGGATCGCGGCGGCGACCCGGGCGCGCCCGCCAGGGGAGGCGTCCGGTGCGAGGTCGGACGCGGACACCGGCAGCACGACCACCGGGCGGCCCTGCGGCGGGCGCGGGGTGATGGACGGGCCGCGGACCGAGAAGTGGCGGCCCTCGAAGTCGACGTAGTGCAGCTTGTCGCGGTCGACGAACCGTCCGGTGGCGGTGTCGCGGATCTCCGCGTCGTCCTCCCAGCTGTCCCAGAGCCGGGCGGCGACCTCGACGGCGTCGGCGGCCTCGGCCCACAGCTCGTCGGCGGGGGCGACCGGGCGGCGGCCGAAGGCCTTGGCCTCGGTGTCGGTCGCGGAGACGCCGACCAGCCAGCCGGCCCGGCCCTTGCTCACCCAGTCCAGGGTGTTGACCGAGATCGAGGTGTGGAACGGTTCGGTGTGGGTGGTGGTGACGGTCGGCACCAGCCCGACCCGGCCGGTCAGCGGGGCGATCCGGGCGAGGGTGGCGAGCGCGTCGGGGCGGCCCGGCTCGGGGGTGAACGAGTCGTCGAGGGTGACGAAGTCCAGGGTGGCCCGTTCGGCGAGGCCGGCGAGGGCGGCGTAGTGCCCGGCGTCGAAGCGGCCGGGGCTGTCGAGGGCGGCGGACAGGTGGAGCTGGCGGGGCATGGTGAGCCTGACTTTCCTCGTGCGGAGGCGTGCGCGCAGGGGCCGGCCCGTACGGAGTCGGTGGTGCGCGGAGGCCTGCGGGTGCGCAGTGACGGCCCGCGGGCGGGCGCCGGGACGGGCGGCGGGGGAGGAACGGCGCCGGGCGGGACGTCAGCCGGGCGGCGGGGGAACGGTCGGCTCAGCCGCGACACGCCGCAGACCACACACGACCGAAGTCGATGTGGCTGCGGGTGACCAGCGGGCAGGTGGCGTTCACCGTTTCAGTTGACCAGGGGTTCCGTCGGTTCGTCAACCGCCGTTTCCGCGGGCCGGGCCCGCCCGGGAACGCCGGAGGCCCCGCTCGGCCGCTGGGGGAGCGGCGGCCGGGCGGGGCCTTCGAAGGGGTGGCGCGGACGTCAGGCCTTGGTGACGTCCTCGATCTCGTCGTCGTCCTCGCGACCGGGGGTCTTGAGGTTGAACTTGGTGATCGCGAAGCGGAAGAGGAAGTAGTACAGGGCGGCGAAGACCAGGCCGATCGGGATGATCAGCCACGGCTTGGTGGCCAGGTTCCAGTTGAGGCCGTAGTCGATCAGACCGGCCGAGAAGCCGAAGCCGTCGTGCACGCCCAGGCCCCAGGTGACGGCCATCGAGAGGCCGGTGAGCAGCGCGTGGATCAGGTAGAGCACCGGGGCGATGAACATGAACGAGAACTCGATCGGCTCGGTGACACCGGTGACGAAGCTGGTGAGCGCGACGGAGATCATCATGCCGAGGACGGCCTTGCGGCGCTCGGGGCGCGCGGCGTGGGCGATGGCCAGGGCGGCGGCCGGGAGGCCGAACATCATGATCGGGAAGAAGCCCGACATGAACTGGCCCGCGGTCGGGTCGTTGTGGAAGAAGCGCGGGATGTCGCCGGTCCAGGTGTGGCCCGAGGCGTCCGTGAAGCTGCCGACCTGCTGCTGGAAGAAGGTGTTCAGGAACTGGTGCATGCCGACCGGGATCAGCGCGCGGTTGGCGACGCCGTAGATGCCGGAGCCGGCGGCGCCGAGGCCGGTCAGCCAGTCGCTGGCGTTGGTCAGGCCGGTGCCGATCGGGCCCCAGAGCAGGCCCATGACGACGCCGAGCAGGGTGCCGACGAAGGCCATGATGATCGGCACGAGGCGGCGGCCGTTGAAGAAGCCGAGCCAGTCGACCAGCTTCTTGCGGTGGAACCGCTGCCAGATCATGGCGCTGAGCAGACCGACGACGATGCCGCCGAAGACGCCCGGGTTCTGCGGCTTGCCGGCCGGCAGCGCCTCGGTGACGGTGCCGTCCATCGGGAAGACGGTCAGCACGTTGTGGAAGACCAGGTAGCCGACGAGGGCCGCCAGCGCGGTCGAACCGTCGGCCTTCTTGGCGAAGCCGATGGCGACGCCGACGCAGAACAGCAGCGGCAGGTTGGTGAACACGGCGTCACCGGCGGTGGCGAAGACCTCCGCGACCTTCCCCCAGCCGAGCCCGTCCTTGCCGAAGACGTCGGGCTGGCCGAGCCGGAGCAGGATGCCGGCGGCCGGGAGGACGGCGACCGGCAGCTGGAGGCTGCGGCCGATCTTCTGCAGACCCTGGAGGAGGCTCTGGCCGAACTTCTTGGCGGGGCTTGGCGTGGCCGGAGCCGTGGCGGGCGCCGGTGCCTGCGCAGACTGACTCATGGGGGTGGGTTCCTTACGGCATGGCGGTCGGTCGGGGGAGGGCACAGGGGGCCGAACCGCGAACTGGTCTACACCACGGGTGGTGTAGACCAGTTTTGTAGCACGGGTGGAGAAGGGGGGGAACCCTGGAAAGGGCCGTCGCCCGGAAGCGCTATGAAATCGAAACCTACCTGCGGAACGACGATCATGATTAGTGCCGGGATTGGGATTTTGGCTATTTGCGCAACAAAAGAACGGCCGCCGCCCGGCACGGCCCGCGCGGGCCGGGGGTGCGCGAACGGGAGCAGGGCGCCGCAGGTTCACCGGCGGCCCCGGTGACGGGCGGCGCAGCGGTCGCCCCGGGCGCGGGTCCGCGCGGGCCGCGGCCCGGCAGGGGCGCCCGCGGAGGTGTCGAAGCTCACGGCTGCGGGCGGGGCGCCACCCGGCCGTGCTCGCCTATCGGGCAAACCGTGGCGATCCGACCGCCGACGCTGCGTCGATGCTCCGGAACGGGGACGGCGGTGGCGCGCTGCCGGGCGTTTCGGTGGCGCCCGATCCCCCCGCCTGGGCGGTGCCGGGCGACCCGTCGCGCCGCGGCGGGTGGCGCTGCGGGAAATGTCCCGGACGAATGAGGGAATTCTTTCGGTGGCCGGGCCGCAAG
Organism: Kitasatospora sp. NPDC059599; assembly: GCF_042735125.1. Classification (NCBI taxonomy): domain Bacteria; kingdom Bacillati; phylum Actinomycetota; class Actinomycetes; order Kitasatosporales; family Streptomycetaceae; genus Kitasatospora; species Kitasatospora sp. NPDC059599. Next base: position 64,287 of record NZ_JBHWCL010000012.1, read on the forward strand.
TCCCCCCGGGAAATGACGAAGGCCCCGGACCCGCGGGTCCGGAGGCCATTGCGGGCAGAAATCCCGAGGTACTCGGGGTCAGTCCTTGGCGACGTCCTCGACCTCGCTCTCGTCCTCCCGCCCCGGTGTTTTCAGGTCGAATTTGACGATGATGAAGCGGAAGAGCACGTAGTACACCGCCGCGAAGGCGAGGCCGATCGGGATGATCAGCCAGGGTTTGGTGGCCAGCCCCCAGTTGAGCCCGTAGTCGATCAGGCCCGCCGAGAAGCTGAACCCGTCGTGCACCCCGAGGCCCCAGGTCACCGCCATCGAGGCGCCGGTCAGCAGGGCGTGCACGGCGTACAGGGCCGGGGCGAGGTAGGCGAAGGAGTACTCGATCGGCTCGGTGACACCGGTGACGAGGGAGGTGAGGCCGAGCGAGAGCATCAGGCCGTAGATCTCCTTCCGCCGGTGCGGCTTGGCCGAGTGCGCGATTGCGAGCGCGGCGGCGGGCAGCGCGAACATCATGATCGGGAAGAAGCCGGACAGGAACTGGCCGGCCGTCGGGTCGCCCCCCAGGAAACGCGGGATGTCGCCGTGCACGATCGTGCCGTCGGACTTGGTGAACTCTCCGAACTGGAACCAGACGAAGGTGTTCAGCAACTGGTGCATACCGATCAGCAGCAGCGCCCGGTTGAACACGCCGAAGAGTCCGGCGCCCCCCGCGCCGAGATCGGCCAGGTCCTGCGAGAAGTCATTGAGGCCGCGGCCGATCGGCGGCCAGATCCAGAGCGCGAGAACGGCCATCAGCATGCCGACCAGGGCGGTGATCATCGGCACCAGGCGGCGGCCGTTGAAGAAGCCCAGCCAGTCGACCAGCCGGGTGCGGTGGAACCGCACCCACAGCCAGGCCGACATCAGGCCGATCAGGATGCCGCCCAGCACCCCGGGGTTCTGGTACGTCGCGGCGGCCGCCTTCGCCGAGGTGAAGTCCACGCACTGGTCGCTCACCAGTACCGTCGGCGGCTTGCAGTGCTCCGGGAAGGCGTGCAGCACCCGGAAGTAGACGAGGAAGCCGACCACCGCCGCCAGCGCCGTCGAGCCGTCCGCCTTCTTCGCCATGCCGATCGCCACGCCGACGCAGAACAGCATCGGCAGGCCGAAGGCGGAGTCGAGCAGCGCGCCGCCGGCCGCGGCGAAGACCCTGGCGACGTCGTCCCAGCCCAGGCCGTCCTTGCCGAACACGTCCGGCTGGCCGAGGCGGTTCAGGATGCCGGCCGCCGGGAGCACCGCCACCGGCAGCTGCAGCGAACGCCCCATCTTCTGGAGGCCGCCGTAGAAGGTGTGCCACCACGTCGTCCGCGGGGCAGCGGCGCCAGCCGAACTCATCCTTCGCCTTCCGGGTGCAGTTGCCGGGCGGTGGCCCCCTGAGGGACCCTCGGTCGGGGTCCAGGAACACCCGGGGTCCTTCCTGCGTTCTCCGAAGTGCACATATATTGGTGTAGACCACTTTGGGACACAGGCCGCACTCCGGGACGCCGGCCCCGCTGATCGTCATCCTCGGGCGACGATCGGGAGGCTGCCCGCCGGAATGGGCCGAAAGTGGACTAACGTGGCAAACCGGCCCTGTGCGGGTGATGCTGGTCGCGCTGCTCGTCAGCACGACCGCAGCTGAACCCGCGTCAGCCGCCGGCACGGACCTCGCCGCTCCACGGCCGAGGAACGACCCCCCCCCCACAGCACAGCGCACGACGGCACCCGGCAGAGCGGCCGGCGGGCCGAGACAGAGGGAGAAATCAGATGGCCAGCAAGGCTGAGAAGATCGTCGCCGGTCTGGGCGGCATCGACAACATCGAAGAGGTCGAAGGCTGCATCACCCGCCTGCGCACCGAGGTCAAGGACGCCTCCCTGGTCGACGAGGCCGCCCTCAAGGCCGCCGGCGCCCACGGCGTCGTCAAGATGGGCACCGCGATCCAGGTCGTCATCGGCACCGACGCCGACCCCATCGCCGCCGACATCGAGGACATGATGTGAGCTGAGCCACCCGGGCTCACCGACCCCGGCCCGCCGCCCCGCCCAGGGGAACGGCGGGCCGCGGCACGTCACGGCACACCTGCGAAACGGCGCACCTGCGTCACGGCGCACCGCACCGCGTCGCGGCAGGTGACGTGACGGCAGGCGACGTGACCGCACGCGACGTGACGGCACACCCCGCCCGGGCACGGGCCGAGCCGTATCCGAACCGCCGAGCCGAGCCACTACGCTCAGTGCCTATGTCACGCATCGACGGCCGCACCCCCGACCAGCTCCGCCCCATCACCATCGAACGGGGCTGGAGCAAGCACGCCGAAGGCTCCGTCCTCATCTCCTACGGCGACACCAAGGTGCTGTGCACCGCCAGCGTCACCGAAGGCGTCCCCCGCTGGCGCAAGGGCAGCGGCGAAGGCTGGGTCACCGCCGAGTACTCCATGCTCCCGCGCGCCACCAACACCCGCGGCGACCGCGAGGCCGTCAAGGGCCGCATCGGCGGCCGCACCCACGAGATCAGCCGGCTCATCGGCCGCTCGCTGCGCGCCGTCGTCGACCACCGCGCCCTCGCCGAGAACACCATCGTCCTCGACTGCGACGTCCTCCAGGCCGACGGCGGCACCCGCACCGCCGCCATCACCGGCGCCTACGTCGCCCTCGTCGACGCCGTCGCCTGGGCCCGCGACAAGAAGCTCCTGCGCGCCAAGGGCCAGCCCATCACCGGCGGCGTCAGCGCCGTCAGCGTCGGCATCATCGACGGCACCCCCATGCTCGACCTCCAGTACGAGGAGGACGTGCGCGCCGAGACCGACATGAACATCGTCTGCACCTCCGACGGCCGCTTCGTCGAGGTCCAGGGCACCGCCGAGGGCGCACCCTTCGACCGCGCCCTGCTCGACCGGCTGCTCGACCTCGGCAGCCTCGGCTGCGCCGAGCTCGACGAGATCCAGCGCAAGGCCCTCGAAGGCTGAACCGGCGCGGGCCCCGCAGCCGTGACACAGGACGGACGCCCCGCCGTACGGCCTGCTGTACAGCCCGGGCCCGGAGACCGTACGGTTCCCGCAGCAGCCCCGCTGCGGGAACCGCGCACCCCCCGGCGCGCGTCCCCCACCACGGAACCCGCGCCCCACAGGAGGACCGGATGCCGTCGAGCATCGCCCGCCCCACCGCCCTCGCCGTGGCCGGACTCATCGCGATCCTCCCGCTCAGCATGGTGAGCTGCTCCGCCGCCCAGAAGGCCATCGACTGCGGCAACACCGCCGTGAAGATCACCGGCGACATCGCCGACGTCACCAAGGCCTACGACAACGCCAGCAACGACTCGGCCGCCGCCGGGAAGGCCCTCCAGAAGCTCAAGGGCGACCTCGACCAGGTCGGCAGGAACTCCAAGAACACCGACGTCGCCAAGGCCGTGACCGACCTCCGGAAGCAGGTCGAGAACGTGCAGCGGGCCGCCGACAGGAACGAGGTCCCCGACCTCAAGCCGCTCGGCGACGCGGCCGGCAACCTCACCACGGTGTGCACCGGCTGACGGCCCGGCAACGCTCGGTAGGGTGAGCGATATGTCCACCCGCCTGATCCTCGCCACCCGCAACCAGCACAAGGTCGCCGAACTCCGCGCGATCCTCACCGACGCCGGTCTGGACGTCGAACTCGTCGGCGCCGACGCCTACCCCGAGATCCCGGACGTCCCCGAAACCGGCGTCACCTTCGCGGAGAACGCCCTGCTCAAGGCCCACGCCCTGGCCCGCGCCACCGGCCTGCCCGCCGTCGCCGACGACTCCGGCCTCTGCGTCGACGTCCTCAACGGCGCACCCGGCATCTTCTCCGCCCGCTGGGCCGGCAAGCACGGCGACGACCGCGCCAACCTCGACCTGCTGCTCGCCCAGCTCTCCGACATCGCCGAGCCGCACCGCGGCGCCCACTTCTTCTGCGCCGCCGCCCTCGCCCTCCCCGACGGCACCGAACGCGTCGTCGAGGGCCGCCTCCTCGGCACCCTGCGCACCACCCCGGCCGGCGGCGGCGGTTTCGGCTACGACCCGATCCTCCAGCCCCTCGGCGAGACCCGCACCTGCGCGGAGCTCACCCCGGACGAGAAGAACGCCATCAGCCACCGCGGCCAGGCCTTCCGCGCCCTCGCCCCGGTCGTCAAGGACCTGATCGCCTGACGGGTCGTCCGTCGAATGTCGAAGGTCCGCCCCGGGAAGCTTCCCGGGGCGGACCTTCGATTCTCAGGTGTAAGACTGGTGCGGCCTGAGGGATTCGAACCCTCACGGGGTTTCCCCCACCGGATCCTAAGTCCGGCGCGGCTGCCGTTACGCCAAGGCCGCATGGCCTCCAGTCTAGGGCTTTGCCGCAGGTGAGAACACCGAGAATTGGTGCGACGCCCCGCGCCTGTTCTTGTTCCGCCCGCAGTACGTGTCGGTGACGGAGTGGCAGTTCGGGCAGAGCAGTCGGAGGTTGCCCGGCCGGTTGTCCGACCAGTCGCCGTTGACGTGGTCGACTTCCAACGTCATCGGGCGTCCCCGCCACTCGGGGCCGGTGCCGCAGTCCTCGCACAGTTCCGGGCGGCCGAGTAGAGCGCTGCGAGCATCTCGTCGAGCGAGGTGGCGGTGGCTGCCGTGGTGGCGAGCAGTTCGCGGGTGTACTTGACCGGCATGGATGTCCCCCCTGTGGGCCGATGAAGCCCCCTCCCCGGTCGGTCAACGAGCGGTGTCGGGGTTCGGTCACGGGTGGCGGCGGGTTTCGGCCACCGGCTGACTGGTTGCCGAGGGGTTCCGACCTGTGATGTTTGGCTTTTGATTACCAATTGGTACAGACCTATTGACCTATGTGGTTCAGACCACATAGCTTCTGCGCCAATTGCAATCCCCCACGTGCGTGCTCCCCCACGGGCATGCGCCGACACTCTCTCCTGGAGGACCGAGTGTTGATCCGAAACACCGCGGAGCGGCGTCCCACCGCCGCTCGGCACCGCAGGAGTCCGGCGGCAAGGGCGGGCGTGGCCTCGTTGGCGGCCGCCTCGCTGGCCGGGCTGCTGATGGCGACGCTGGGCGCGGCGCCCTCGCAGGCGTCGGCGGCCGTCGACAACGCGGCCTGTCGGCCGGACGGGCTGTACCAGACCCCCGGGGTCGACGTCCCGTACTGCTCCGTCTACGACACCGGCGGGCGCGAGAAGATGGGTGCGGACCACCAGCGCCGCATCATCGGTTACTTCACCGGCTGGCGTACCGGCAAGAACGGCGACCAGCCGTACCTGGTGAGCGACGTCCCCTGGGACAAGGTCACCCACCTCAACTACGCCTTCGGGCACGTCGGCGGCGACAACAAGCTGTCGGTCGGCACGGACGGCCCGACCAACGAGGCGACCGGGATCTCCTTCCCGGGCGTGCCCGGTGCCGAGCTGGACCCGACGCTCCCTTACAAGGGTCATTTCAACCTGCTGACGAAGTTCAAGAAGCAGTACCCGAACGTCAAGACCATGATCTCGGTGGGCGGTTGGACCGAGACCGGCGGCTACTTCGGGGACGACGGCAAGCGGGTGAACTCCGGCGGCTTCTACTCGATGACCGTGAACCCGGACGGCAGCGTCAACCAGGCGGGCATCGACACCTTCGCGGCCTCGTCGGTCGACTTCATCCGCACGTACGGCTTCAACGGCGTCGACGTCGACTACGAGTACCCGACCTCGATGAAGGACGCCGGCAACCCGCTGGACTGGCAGCTCGCCAACTCCAAGCGCGGTTCGCTGGCCAAGGGCTACACGGCGCTGATGAAGACGCTGCGGGAGAACCTGGACCGGGCCGGTGCCGCCGACGGCAGGCACTACCTGCTGTCGGTCGCGGCCCCGTCGTCCGGCTACCTGCTGCGCGGCATGGAGACCTTCCAGGTGGCGCAGTACCTGGACTACGTCAACATCATGTCGTACGACCTGCACGGGGCCTGGAACAAGTACGTCGGCCCGAACGCCTCGCTGTACGACGACGGCAAGGACGGCGAGCTGGCGGCGGCGAACGTCTACGGCACCGGGCAGTACGGCGGCATCGGGTACCTGAACGCCGACTGGTCGTACCACTACTTCCGGGGTGCGATGCCGGGCGGCCGGATCAATGTCGGCCTGCCGTACTACACCCGCGGCTTCAAGAACGTGCAGGGCGGGACCAACGGCCTCTGGGGCACGGCCTCGGCGACCACCTGCCCGGTCGGCTCCGGACTGACGGCCTGCGGTGACGGCGCGGTCGGCATCGACAACATCTGGAACGACAAGGACGACGCGGGCAAGGAGTCCCCGGCCGGGTCGAACCCGATGTGGCACGCCAAGAACCTGGAGAAGGGCATCCTGCCCGACTACCTCGCCAAGTACGGCGTGACGGACACCGCGCTGCAGGGCACCTACGCCCGCAACTACAGTTCCGCCCTGGTGGCGCCGTGGCTGTGGAACGACACCAAGAAGGTGTTCCTCTCGACCGAGGACGAGCAGTCGGTGGGTGCCAAGGCGGACTACATCGTGAACCAGGGCGCCGGCGGCGCGATGATCTGGGAGCTCGCGGGCGACTACAAGTGGGACGCCGCGGCGAACGGCGGCAAGGGCGAGTACGTGCCCGGTTCGACGCTGACCTCGCTGATGTACGACAAGTTCAAGTCGGCGGCCCCGTACGGCGCGACCCGTTCGACGGTGGCGCTGCCGCAGCAGACCCTGGCGATCGACGTGTCGTTCACCAACTTCGCGCTGGGCGACTCGAACTACCCGATCAACCCGAAGCTGCACATCGTCAACAACTCGACCCTGACCCTGCCGGGCGGCACCGAGTTCCAGTTCGACTACGGCAACTCGGCCCCGGGCAACGCCAAGGACCAGTCCGGCTTCGGGCTGCAGGTGATCAGGCAGGACAACCCGGGCCCGGGCAACGTGGGCGGCCTGAAGGGCACCTACAACCGGGTGTCGGTCAAGCTGCCGGGGTGGCAGTCGCTGGCGCCGGGCGCGTCGGTCGACATGGACTTCGTCTACTACCTGCCGGTGTCCACGCCGTCGAACTGGACGGTCAACGTGGGTGGCACGCCGTACGGCATCAAGGGGGACCTGACCCGGGGCGCGGCGGACGGCGGTACGACCCCGCCGACCACCCCGCCGACGACGCCTCCGACGACGCCGCCGACCACTCCGCCGACGACCCCGCCCACCACTCCGCCGACGACGCCGGCCGGTTGCGCGGGTGCGCCGGGCTGGGACGCGGGCACCACCTACGCGGCCCCGACCAAGGTCTCGTGGAAGGGCCACTACTACCAGAACAAGTGGTGGACCAAGGGCGACGACCCCGCGGCGAGCGGCGCGTGGGGAGTCTGGAGCGACCTCGGGGCCTGCTGAACCGACAGCGGTCCGTGAGGTGAAGGACGGCGGTGGCGGCGCACCCGGTCGGGGGGTGTGCCGCCACCGCTCCGTTCCCGGTGGTGAGGGGCTCAGGCCTCGATCTTGAGGTCGCGCAGCAGCTTGGCGACGTGGCCGGTGGCCTTGACGTTGTAGAGCGCGCGCTCGACCTTGCCCTGCTCGTCGACGATGATCGTGGAGCGGATCACGCCCTGGTAGGTGCGGCCGTAGTTCTGCTTCTCGCCGTAGGCGCCGTACGCCTCCAGGACCTTGTTGTCCGGGTCGGAGAGCAGGGTGACCTTGAGGTGCTCGGTCTCGCGGAACTTGCCGAGCTTCTCCGGCTGGTCGGGCGAGATGCCGATGACGTCGTAGCCGGCGCCCGCGAAGACCTCCAGGTTGTCGGTGAAGTCGCAGGCCTGCTTGGTGCAGCCGGGGGTGAGCGCCTTGGGGTAGAAGTAGACGACGACCTTGCGGCCCGCGTGGTCGGCGAGGGACACCTGGTTGCCGTCGGCGTCGGACAGGCTGAAGGCGGGCGCGGTGTCGCCGGGCTGGAGACGCTCAGTCATGGGTGGACTCTCCTGGTGCGTGCTGCTGTGACGGGCGGTCGTACCACGGCAAACCTACCTCCGATGGTGGGTGGGGCCGCGCGGCCGTTCCCGGCAGCTGACACACTGGGTCAGCGCACGGATCGCAACGGATCGCACAGATCGACATCGGCAAGTGAATGGGGTGGCCCGAGTGGGCGAGGCGAGCACGCAGGACAAGTCGGCGCGGACGACCGCCCAGATCGAGGCGGACATCGAGAGCGCGCGCGGCCGGTTGGCGGCGACCCTGGACGAGCTGGCCGTACGCGTTCACCCGAGCACGATCTCCGCCCAGGTCAAGGCCAAGGCGGCGGCCGCCGTCGAGGAGCGGGCCGGGCGGGCGTACGTGGCCGCGAGCGGCATGGTGGACAAGGTGAAGGCGCAGTTCGTGGACGAGAAGGGGCAGCCGCGCCGGGAGCGGATCGTGCCGGCCGCGCTGGTCGGTGTGGGTCTGGTGCTGCTGGTCGCCTCGTCGCGCAAGCGTCGCAAGGACTGACCGTTCGCGGACGCGGACGCGGACGCGGACGCGGGTGAGGGCCGGGCGCGGTGCGTGCCCGGCCTTCCGCGTGCCCGGCCTTCCCGGCGCGCGGCCTTCCGCATGCCGGGCCAGGGTCACGCTCCGCGCCCGGGAGCGGTACCTTCGGGACCGTGAGTACGAACGACGAGACCCGCTCCGACCACCAGCACGAGGTCGCCCGGCACGACCGGCTGGGCGAGAAGCTGCCGATCCGGATGCTGCACGACCGGGTGCTGGTGCGCATCGAGGGCGGCGAGGGCGAGCGCCGCTCGACCGGCGGCATCCTGATCCCGGCGACGGCCGAGCTGTCCAAGCGCTGCACCTGGGCCGAGGCGGTCGCGGTGGGCCAGAGCGTCCGCTCGGTGGAGCCGGGCGACCGGGTGCTGTACGACCCGGAGGACAAGTTGGAGGTGGAGGTCCGCGGCGCCACCTACGTGCTGCTGCGCGAGCGCGACCTGCACGCGGTCGCGGCGACCCGCTTCGGTGACACGGAGGGCTCGACCGGGTTGTACCTGTGAGCGCGCGGCGCCTGCGGTACTTCTTCGAGGCGGGGGTCGTCGGTACGGCGCTGTGGCCGGACGACGTGGAGAGCCCGTACGGCTACCCGGCCGAGCTGGACCGGTTGCCGCTCGGCGCGGCCCTGCGGGCGGAGCTGGACGAGTTGTCGGCGTGGTTCCAGTCCTCGCTCGACTGGGACGACCCGGGCGGTCCGTCGCCGTGGGGGCCGGAGGAGGAGGCGCGCTTCGCGGTGCGCGCCGTGGCGGCGCTGGAGGCGGTGCGCCGGGAGCTCGGCCCGGAGTGGACGGTCGTGGACCGGTTCCGGCCGGCCCGACCGGTCTGACCGGTCTGACCGGTCTGACCGGTCTGACCGGTCTGACCGGCAGGGTGCGCGGGCCGTCGGCGGGCCCGGTGGCGGCGGCGGTTGCGGGCGTCGGCCCGGATTCGTCGGTGGCGGGCGTTAGGGTCCGGCCATGACGAGGAGTGGGCCGCTGATCGGTGACGGGGAACGTCGGGCCAGGCTGGGGCGGCGGCAGCTGTTGGCGCCCCCGGCGCGCGCGGTGCGGGTGGAGGACGTGGCCGACGCGGTGGTCGGGCTGCACGCGACGGACGCGGCCACGGTGTACCTGTCGGCGTGCGCGCGGCTGGCCGAGCCGGCGGCGGCCGAGGTGGACCGGGCGCTGTACGAGGACGTCTCGCTGGTGAAGCTGCTGTCGATGCGGCGGACGATCTTCGCGGTGACGGAAGGCTTCGCCCCGTACGTGAGTGCGGCGGCGGCGCGGGCGATCGCGGCGAAGGAGCGGGCGACGCTGCTCAAGCACCTGCGGGACCACGCCGAGGGTTGGGACGAGCAGCGGCTGGCCGCGACCGAGCGGGAGGTGCTGGCCGCGCTGGCGCTGCGCGGCGAGGCGACGACCAAGGAACTCGGCGACGACGTACCGCAGTTGCGCGAGACGATGCTGATGTCGGCGGGCAAGGCCTACGAGGCGAAGCAGAGCGTGGGCAGCCGTCTGCTGCGGCTGTTGGCCTCGGACGGGCACGTGCGGCGCTGCCGTCCGCGCGGCTCGTGGTTGAGCAGCAGCTACCCGTGGGCGCTGGTGCCGCAGTGGCCGGACGTGCCGGTGCGCGAGGCGAAGGCGGAGGTGGTGCGCCGTTGGCTGGCCGCGTACGGTCCGGGGACGGTCGAGGACGTGAAGTGGTGGACGGGCTGGACGCTGGGGGACGTCCGGGCGGCGCTGGCGGACGTCGGTGCGCAGGGCGTGGGCCTGGCTGGCGGTGCGGCGGGGCTGGTGCTGCCGGGTGACGACGGCCCGGTGGAGGAGCCGGAGCCGTGGGCGGCGCTGCTGCCCGCCCTGGATCCGGCGGTGATGGGCTGGCGTGGGCGGGACTGGTACCTGCGGCCGGAGGACGTGCCGGCGCTGTTCGACCGGGCGGGCAACGCCGGGCCGACGGTGTGGTGGTGCGGCGAGGTGGTGGGCGGTTGGGCGCAGCGTGCCGACGGCGAGTTGGTGTGGCGGTTGTTCCGGGACGTCGGTGAGGAGGCGGGGAGGGCGGTCGCGGCGGAGGCGGAGCGGTTGGCGGGGTGGCTGGGCGGGGTGCGGGTGACGCCGCGGTTCCGGACGCCGGTGGAGCGGGAGTTGGTGGCGGGGCGGTAGTCCGGGCCGTTCCAGGGCCGGTGGCCCGGGTCGTTCAGGGGGTGGGTGTCGCCGCCGGGTGGGTGGCGGGGCCGCCGGTGGCGGTGGGCGGGTCGGTGGGCCGGGGCGGCCGGGTCTGGGTGGGCCGGGGGGCGGGGCTGGGCTGGTCCTGGGTGGCCGTGGGCTGGGGGGCCTGCGGGGTGGGGGTGGTCGGGCCGGGGGCGGGTTCGCCGGTGGCGGCGGGGGCGCTGGGTGCGTGGGTGGGGGTTCCGCCGGGTGTGCGGGTGGCGCCGGTGGTCGGGCCGACGGGGGCCGGGGTGGTGCCGGCGGCGGGGGAGGTGGTGCTGGTGGTGGGCCAGGGGCCGGGGCTGAAGCCGGGGCCGGGGTCGTCGTGGCCGGTCTGCAGGTCGAACTGCTGGGTGGGGGTGCCGCCGAGGGCGGCGGTCATGTAGGCGGTCCAGATCTTGGTGGGGATGGCGCCGCCGTTGATCCGGGTGAGTCCGGCGGTGCCGGCCAGTGGTTCCTTGGCGTGGGTCTTCGGGTTCTCCCGGAACAGGCCGACGGTGGTGGTGAGTTCGGGGGTGTAGCCGGCGAACCAGGCGGACAGGTTGGAGTCGGTGGTGCCGGTCTTGCCGGCGGTGGGGCGGCCGAGGTCGAGGGCGGCGGCGCCGGTGCCGCGGGGGCTGACGACGTCGCGCAGGACGTCGGTGACGGAGTCGGCGATGCCGCGGCCGATGGCGTCGGTGGGGTTGTGGTCGGGCGTCTTGGGGACGTCGACGGCGCCGCCGGGGTTGACGCGTTCGAGTTTGAGGACGGACCACGGGGTGTGGGCCTGGCCGTGGTTGGCGAGGGTGGCGTAGGTGCCGGCGAGGTCGAGGGCGCTGGGGGTGGCGGTGCCGAGGGTCATGGAGGTGTTGGCCGGGTCCATGCCGCGGACGGTGTCGGGGATGCCGAGTTTGACGGCGGTGTCCCGGACGCGGGCGAGTCCGGCGTCGACGCCCTCCTGCGCGTAGACGGAGTTGACGGACTTCACCATGGCGTAGCGCAGGGTGATGTTGCCGTAGTCGACGTCGTCCTCGTTGGGCGGTGCGTAGGGGGTGGGGCCGCCGGTGACGGGGCGTTCGCTGGTGCCGTCGTAGTGGGTTTCGGTGGTGATGGGGTGGCCGTCGAGGGTGTGCTGGGCGAGCAGGCCGGCGGCGAGGTCGATCGGTTTGAAGGTGGAGCCGATCTGGTTGTCCTGGCGCAGGGCGTCGTTGTAGGGCTGTTTGGCGTAGTCGGGGCCGCCGTAGACGGCGAGGACGCGGCCGGTGGCGGGTTCGACGGAGGCGCCGGCGACCCGGACGTCGGTGTCGGTGGTGGGGCGGGCCCTGGGGTCGAGTTCGTCGGTGAGTTCGTCCTGGACGGCTTTGACGAAGGCGTCCTGCTTGGGCTTGTCGAAGGTGGTGGTGATGCGCCAGCCGCCGGCTTTGAGGGTGGCGGCGTCGATGGTGCCGGAGGAGATGAGGTAGTCGTCGGCGACGCCGACCAGGTAGCCGGCCTGTCCGGCGAGGCCGGTGGCGGGCTGGGGGTCGATCGGGTCGGGGAAGGTGGCGGCGGTGCGGTCGGCGGTGGTGAGGAAGCCGAGCTGGACCATGCCGTCGAGGGTGTAGTTCCAGCGGGCGACGGCCTTCTCGCGGTTGGCGGGGGTGGCGGTCTTGACGTCGTAGAGGCTGGGGGCCTGGAGGAGGGAGGCGAGGTAGGCGCTCTGGGGGAGGGTGAGTCCGGAGACGTCGACGCCGTAGTAGGCGTGGGCGGCGCTCTGGATGCCGTAGGCGCCGCGGCCGTAGTAGCTGCTGTTGAGGTATCCGGCGAGGATGTCCTTCTTGTCGCGCTGCTGGTCGACCTTGAGGGCGATGAGGAGTTCGCGGCCCTTGCGTTCGATGGTCTGGCTCTGGGTCAGGTAGTAGTTCTTGACGTACTGCTGGGTGATGGTGGAGCCGCCCTGCATGCCCTTGCCGAGGAGGGTGTTCCAGCCGGCGCGGACCATGCCCTTCAGGTCGATGCCGCGGTTCTGGTAGAAGGTGCGGTCCTCGGCGGAGACGACGGCCTGCTGGGTGTGCAGCGGGATCCGGTCGATGGTGACGTCGGTGCGGTTGACGGCGCCGGTGCGGGCGATCTCGGTGGTGCCGTCGGCGTAGAGGTAGATGTTGTTCTGGGCGACGGCGTGGGCGTTGGGGTCGGGCACCGGGACGATGACGTAGAGCACGGCGAAGCCGCCGACGGCGAGCAGGAGCGCGGTGGTGAGCGTGCCGAGGGTGACCCGCCAGGTGGGCAGGAGCCGGCGCCAGAGCGGGAGGGCGCGGCGGGCCTCACGGCGGGCGGCCCGTTTGGCCTGGCGTCGGGTGCTCAAGGTCATGGCGAGATTATGTGCTATTTGACGTCCGGTCAGCGGCGGTTGGGCGTTTGACGTGCGCGGTTGGGTACTTCGGGCGCCGTCCCGGGTGTGCGGGCGGGTGGGTCGTTGCGGCTGTCGGAAAACCGGGTGCGGGCGGTGGGGGCCGGAGGTACGGTGAAAGATGCGAACTTCATAGCGCGCCCGTTTCGGCAGCTCCGTCGGTCCGGCCCGGTACCCCCGGGTGCGGCCGGTCGGAGCCGTTGGGGCGTGTGCGGACGCGTGCGGACGCTCCTCTGCCCGTATTTGTCGACAAGGAGACAATATGCTGAACGCTGCCCCCGCCGAGGCGCGGCCCCCCGATCCCGGGGCGGCCCTCGCCGCCTCCCTCGGGCTGTACGCCGCCGTCGCCCGCGGCGCCTTCCGCCGCTACTCCACCTACCGGGCCGCCACCCTGGCCGGAACCTTCACCAACACCGTCTTCGGCATCATCCTCGCCTCCTCCTTCCTCGCCCTCTGGCAGGCCCGGCCGGGCCTCGGCGGCTACGACCAGAGCCAGGCCGTCACCTACATCTGGGTCAGCCAGGGCCTGCTGGTCACCGTCGCCGTGTGGGGCGGCGGCTTCCAGGACGACGTCCAGGACCGGTTCCGCAGCGGGGACATCGCCGTCGACCTCTACCGGCCGGTCGACTTCCAGGGCTGGTGGCTGGCCACCGACCTCGGCCGGGCCGCCTTCCAGCTGCTGATCCGCGGCACCGTGCCGATGCTGGTCGGCGCGCTGGTGTTCCGCACCCGGATGCCCGAACAGCCACTGACCTGGGCGTTCTTCCTGCTCTCCGTGCTCCTCGCGGTGGTGGTCAGCTTCGGGCTGCGCTTCCTGGTCTCGATCACCGGCTTCTGGCTGCACGACTCGGAGGGCGTGCGCTCGGTGATGCTGGTCGTCTCGATGTTCTTCTCCGGGATGCTGCTGCCGATCGCGCTGTTCCCCGGGTGGCTCGGCGACCTCGGCCGGGTGCTGCCCTGGGCCGCCCTGGTCAAGGTGCCGACGGACGTCTTCCTGGAACGCGCGAACGGCAGCGGGCTGCTCGGGGCGTTCGGATTCCAGCTCGCCTGGGCGGCCGCGCTGCTCGCCGCCGGGCGCGGCGCACAGTGGCTGGCGACCCGCCGGGTGGTGGTCCAGGGTGGCTGAGCACCTCGTGGCCGGGCACCGCACCGCCGCGGACCCCGACGGCGGAGGGCCGTTCGTGCGGGAGCGCCTCGGCCCCCGCACCGCGTGGGCGGTCCGCTCCTGGTGGCTCTGCGCCCGGATGTGGATGCGCTCGATGATGGCCTACCGGGCCTCCTTCGCGCTGAACCTGCTGGCCAGCCTGGTCACCCACTCCCTCGACTTCGTCGTGCTGGTGATCATGTTCCGGCACACCGACCGGCTGGGCGGCTGGACCCTGCCGGAGATCGCCTTCCTCTACGCCACCGCGACCTTCTCCCTCGGCGTCGCCAACCTGCTGGTCGGCTCGGCCGACGGCCTCGGCGTACGGATCGTCAACGGATCGCTGGACACCATGCTGATCCGCCCCGCGCCCGCGCTCTCCCAGCTGTGCGCCGAACGCTTCTCGCTGCGCAGGCTGGGCCGGCCGCTGCAGGCCCTGGTGGTGCTGGCCTGGTCGCTGGCCGCCCTGGACGTGCACTGGACCTGGGACCGGGTGCTGCTGGTGCCCGTCCTGCTGGTCTGCGGCAGCGTCATCTTCGGAGCGATCTACATCGGCGGTGCCACCGTCCAGTTCTGGTGGGGCGAGTCCAAGGAGATCCAGAACTCCTTCACCTACGGCGGCGCGACCCTGCTGCACTACCCGCCGACCATCTTCGCCAAGGAACTGGTCGCCGGGGCGGTCTTCGGCGTCCCGCTGGCCTTCGTCAACTGGCTGCCCGCCCTGCACATCCTCGGCCGGCCCGACCCGCTCGGCCTGCCCACCGCCTTCCAGTACGCCTCCCCGGTCGCCGCCGCCCTCTGCGTCGCCGTCGCCGGGCTCGCCTGGCGGGCCGGGCTGCGCGCCTACCGGGGCACCGGCAGCTGACCACCCCCTCACGGTAAGGAACGCCCATGGCACTGATCGAACTAGAGGACGTCCGCCGCAACTTCACCGTGCGGGCCCGGACCGGCCGGTTCAGCCGGACCAAGCGCGAGGTGCGCGCCGTGGACGGGCTCGGCTTCACCGTCGACGCCGGCGAGTGCGTCGGCTACATCGGGCCCAACGGGGCAGGCAAGTCCACCACCATCAAGATGCTCACCGGCATCCTCGTCCCCAGCTCCGGACGGCTGCGCGTCGCCGGGGTCGACCCGGCCCGCGAACGCGTGGCGCTGGCCCGCCGGATCGGCGTCGTCTTCGGGCAGCGCACCACCCTCTGGTGGGACCTGCCGCTGCGCGACTCCTTCGAACTCGCCCGCCGGATCTACCGCATCCCCGACCGGCGGTACCGCGAGAACCTCGACCGCTGCGTCGAACTGCTCGACCTGGGCGGCCTTTTGGACACCCCGGTCCGGCAGCTCTCGCTCGGCCAGCGGATGCGCGGCGACCTCGCGGCCGCGCTGCTGCACGACCCGCAGGTGCTCTACCTCGACGAGCCGACCATCGGCCTGGACGTGGTCAGCAAGGCCAAGGTGCGGGAGTTCCTGCGCGAGGTCAACCGCGACCGGGGCACCACGGTGCTGCTCACCACCCACGACCTGACCGACATCGAGCAGCTCTGCGACCGGGTCATGGTGATCGACCACGGCCGGCTGGTCTACGACGGCGGGCTGGACGGCCTGCACGCCACCGGGCGCAGCGAACGGACGCTGGTCGTGGACCTCGCCGACGCCCGGCCGGCGATCGAGGTGGCGGGGGCCCGGGTGGTGAAGGTCGAGGGGCCGCGCCAGTGGCTGGCCTTCCCGGCGCAGCAGAGCGCCGCGCCGATCGTGGCGGCGGTCGCGGAGCGGTACCCGCTGGTGGACCTGTCGGTGCGCGAGCCGGCGATCGAGGACGTGATCGCCCGGATGTACGCGGAGGTCGCGATCGGCTGAGCGGGGCGGGCGGGCCGGGCCGGTCGTCGTGCGTCCGTGCCGTCCGTGCGTCCGTGCCGGCCGGTCGTCGTGCGTCCGTGCCGTCCGTGCGTCCGTGCCGGCCGGTCGTCGTGCGTCCGTGCCGTCCGGACCGGCCGGTCGTCGTACGGACGTGCGGCGGCCGGGAGCGCGTTCCGGTCCCCGTCGCCGGTGCGGGTGACGGTCGTGACCCCGTGCTTCCGGCCCGAGTTGACCGGTCGCCGCGCGCAGAGACCAGGACCCGGAGGCCCGCCGCCCGATGACCGTGCCCGACGGGACCGTGGTGGTCGCGGTCCGTGACGCCATGCCGTACCTCACCGCCTGGCTGGACCCGCTGGTCGGGCGGGCGCCGGGGCGGCTGGAGGTGGTGGCCGTGGACGACGGCTCCACGGACGGCGGCGGCGAGCTGCTGGACGAGTACGCGGCCCGCCACCCCGGGCTGTTCCGGGTGGTGCACCGGCCCGGCCCGGGCGGACCGGCGGGCCCGGTCGGCCGCGGTGCGGCGCCGGGCCGCGGCCGCTACGTGCTGTTCCTCGGCGCGGACGACCGGCTCGGCGGGGAGGCGCTGGAGCGGCTGGTCGCGGCCGCCGACGCCTGGGGTTCGGACGTGGTGGTGCCCGGACGGGCCGGGGCGGACGGGCGGCCGGTGCCGCGGGGGAGATTCCCCGGCGGCGCGGGGCCGGTGGGCTCCGCCGACCCGGCGCCGGCGTGGGCACCGGTCTGGGTGCCGGCCGGCACCGAGCTGTTCCGGCTGGACCTCGTCCGGCGCCACGGGCCGCGCCGCGACGAGGGGCTGACGGTCCTCTCGGACCGGCCGTTCACCCAGGAGGCCTTCCTGCGGGCGGGCAGGGTGTCCGTCCTCGCCGACGCCGACTGCTCCTTCCTGGTGCCGCGCGAGGACCGGGGCGGCGTCACCGGGCCGGCCGGGGCGCCGGACCGGCTGCGCGGGATCGCCGCGCTCCGGCAGGCGGCCGCCGAACTCGCCGCACCCGGCGCGGAGTCGGACGCCGTCCGGGCCCGCAGCTTCGCCCGGGACGTGCCGCGCGTGCTGCAGGAGGGCTTCCTGCTGCTGGACCACGGGCTGCAGGAGCGGGTGTGCGTCGAGGTCGACCGGCTGGTGGAGCGGTTCGGGGCGCGCGAGGTGTACCACCGGCTGCCGGTCGCCGCCCGGGTGCGGATCGAACTCGCGGCCGTCGTCGGGCCGGAGGCGTTGCGCGACCAGATCCGCTACGAGGCCGCGCACGGCGAGCCGCCGGTGGTCGTGGACGGGCGGCGGCACTACGCGGCCTTCCCGGCGTTCCGGGACGCCCGGCTCGGCCTGCCGGACGAGTTGTTCCTGTTGCGGGAGGAGCCGACGGCCGAGGCGGTCCCCCCGCGGTTCGGCCTGGCGCGGCAGCTGTGGCGCGGGGTGGTGCCGGCGCGGCTGCGGCGCCGGCTGTGGCGCCACCCGCTGCGGCGGGCGCTTCGGGGAGCGGGGCGCAGACCTGGGGGCGCGTGATCGCGGGGCACGCCCCCGTCCGCGCCGGGCAACGGGCAGACTGGCGGGGTGAGTGACGATGCCTTCAGCGGGACCGGCCCCGGGGTCCGGTTCACCGCGGCCGACGAGCAGAAGAGACACGGCGTCCGCCGGATGAAGACCATCGCGACCGGCCTGCTGGCCTTCGCGACCCTGGTCTTCGTCCTCTCCACCTGGGCGAAGGCGGCCGGCGCGGGCGCCTGGGCCGGGTACGTGGCGGCCGCCGCCGAGGCGGGCATGGTGGGTGCGCTGGCCGACTGGTTCGCGGTGACCGCGCTGTTCCGCCGCCCCTTCGGACTGCCGATCCCGCACACCGCGATCATCCCGACCAAGAAGGACGCCTTCGGCCGCTCGCTCGGCGAGTTCGTCGGCGAGAACTTCCTCTCCGGGCACGTGGTGCGCGGGCGCCTCGCGGCGCTCGGCATCGGCCGCCGGCTGGGGGAGTGGCTGGCCGCGCCGGGCAGCGCCGAGCGGGTCACCAAGGAGGCCTCGGCGGCGCTGCGCGGCCTGCTCGCGGTGCTCCGCGACGACGACGTGCGGGCGGTCGTCGCCGAGGCGGTGACCCGGCGGGCGGCCGCCACCTCGGTGGCCGAGCCGATGGGCCGGATGCTCGGCAAGGTGGTCGCCGACGGCGGGCACCACGGCGTGGTGGACCTGGTCGCCGTCCGGGCGCACGACTGGCTGACCGAGAACCACGAGGACGTGGTGCAGAAGGTCACCCAGAAGACCCCGGGCTGGACTCCCAAATTCATCGACAACCAGGTCGGCGAGCGGGTCTACAAGGAACTGCTGCGCTTCGTCGCCGACATCCGGGACGACCAGGACCACCCGGCCCGCGGCGCGATCGACAACTTCCTCGCCGACTTCGCGACCGAGCTGCAGACCGACCCGGAGACCATCGCCCGGGTCGAGCGGGCCAAGGGCGAACTGCTGGCCCGCCCCGAGGTGCAGGACCTGATCAACTCCACCTGGGCGGCCGTGCGCACCCTGGTGATGGGCGCGGCCGAGGACGAGGACAGCGAACTGCGCCGGCGCATCCGCGAGGGCGTGCGCCGCTTCGGCGAGCGCCTGGCCACCGACACCAAGCTGCAGGCCAAGGTGGACGGCTGGCTGCAGGACGCCGCGCAGTACCTGGTCGAGACCTACCGGGCCGAGATCACCTCGCTGATCTCCGACACGGTGGCGGGCTGGGACGCCGACGAGGCCTCCCGCAAGATCGAGGCCAACGTCGGCCGCGACCTGCAGTTCATCCGGATCAACGGCACCGTGGTCGGTGCCCTGGCCGGACTGCTGATCCACACCGCGGCGGTCGCGCTCGGCGGCTGACCGTCCGACCGGGCCCGCCGGCTTGGGCCTATCCTGGGCCGGTGTCCGCGATACGCGCGTAGAAGACACGGAGAAGGAAAGAAGGGAACCACCGTGGTCCAGCCGGACGGAAGTCGGATCGGAAACCCCACCGGAAGCACCGGTAGCAGCGGCGGCATCGAGGCGTTCATCGCCGGGATGCCCAAGGCGGAACTGCACGTCCACCACGTCGGCTCGGCCTCGCCGCGCGTCGTCGCCGAACTGGCCGCCCGGCACGCCGGGCAGTCCAAGGTGCCGACCGACCCGGCCGCGCTCGCCGAGTACTTCACCTTCACCGACTTCGCGCACTTCATCGACGTCTACCTGAGCGTCGTGGACCTGGTCCGGGACGCCGAGGACGTCCGGGCGCTCACCTACGGCGTGGCCGAGGACATGGCGCGCCAGAACATCCGGTACGCCGAGCTGACCATCACCCCGTACTCCTCGGTCAAGCGCGGCATCCCGGACGTCGCCTTCATGGAGGCGATCGAGGACGCCCGGCTGCGCGCCGAGAAGGAACTCGGCGTCGTGCTGCGCTGGTGCTTCGACATCCCCGGCGAGGCCGGCCTGGAGTCGGCCGAGGTGACCGCCCGGCTGGCCACCGAGCTGGCCCCCGAGGGCCTGGTCAGCTTCGGCCTGGGCGGCCCGGAGATCGGCGTGCCGCGCCCGCAGTTCAAGCCGTACTTCGACCGGGCGCGGGCGGCCGGCCTGCGCAGCGTCCCGCACGCGGGCGAGACCACCGGGCCGGAGACGGTCTGGGACGCGATCCGGGTGCTCGGCGCCGAGCGCATCGGGCACGGCACCCAGGCGGTCAAGGACCCGGCGCTGATCGACCACCTGGGCGAGCACCGGATCCCGCTGGAGGTCTGCCCGACCTCCAACATCGCCACCCGGGCCGTGGAGCGGATCGAGGACCACCCGATCAGGCAGATGGTGGACGCGGGGCTGCTGGTCACGATCAACAGCGACGACCCGCCGATGTTCGGCACCGACCTCAACACCGAGTACGCGGTGGCGGCGCGGCTGCTGGGGCTGGACGAGACCGGGGTGGCGGCGCTGGCCCGCAACGCGGTCGAGGCCTCCTTCCTGGACCCGGCCGGCAAGGCGCGGCTGTCCGGCGAGATCGACGCCTACCTGGCGGGCTGGAAGGCCTGACGCCACCCGCTCGCGCCCGTTCTCGGACCGCCCCGTCGACCCCGGTCGGCGGGGCGGTCCGCGTTCCGGCGCCGGGGCGCACCGGCGGTGGTGCCACGGGTGGCGCCAGAATGGTGCCAATAAATCCTCGACATGGCGCCACTGCCGTGCCATGCTTGAGCCATGGACCTCACGCCGTACGTCGAAAACCTCCGGAACGAACTCGCGGTGGCCGCCGCCGCCGGTGGGGACGAAGCCCGTGCGCTGGCCGACCGGCTGACGCTCCCGCTGGAGTCGGCCGTACGGCTCACGCTGCTCAACGCGCTGTCGGCCGCCATGGGCGAGGTCACCCGCGACCTCGCCCCGGGGTCGGTTGACGTGCGCCTGCGCGGGCTCGACCCGGAGTTCGTCGTGACCGCGCCGCCCGGCTCCGACGGCTTCCACGGGGACGCGCCGGTCGTGGTGCCACCGGCCCCGGTCGTGGTGCCACCGGTGGTGCCGGTGGCACCGGAGTCGGACGAGAGCGGCACGGCCCGGATCAACCTGCGCCTGCCCGCCAACCTCAAGATCCGGGCGGAGGAGGCCGCCGGACAGGAAGGCCTCTCCCTCAACGCCTGGCTGGCCCGAGCCGTCGCCGGCGCGCTGGAGGCGGGCCGTCCGGTCGCCCTCCCGGTCGCCGACCCGGGCGCCCGCACCCCGCGCAGTATCGGCGGCCAGGGCTTCACCGGCTGGGTCCACTGACCCTCCCGCGCCACCGACGGCCCGCTCCACCCGTAGCACCCGCAACAGCCCGAACGTTCCACAGCCTTCGCACCTTCGACGTCACCCCCGCTCCGACCAGCGGGAACACCCACACGAGCCAAGAGGACGGGACAGCCATGCCTACGTACGAGACCGACGGACCGATCTCCGCCGCCTTCGACTTCGAGATCGGCGCACTGTGGATCACCGCCGGCAAGCGCACCGACGCCGTGGTCGAGGTGCGGCCCGCGAACGCGGCCAGGGAGGCCGACGTCAAGGCCGCCGAGCTGACCCAGGTCGACTTCTCCGGCGGTCGGCTCACCGTCAAGGGGCCGAAGCAGCGCACCGTGTTCTCCAGCAAGAAGGGGTCGATCGAGGTCCTGGTCGAGCTGCCGGCCGGCTCCCAGGTGCACGCCGACTCCCCGATGGCGGACTTCGTCGCCGAGGGCCCGCTCGGCGACTGCCGGCTGAAGACCTCCATGGGCCGGATCCAGGTCGACCGGGCCGACAGCGTGCGGCTCAAGACCGACATGGGCGACATCCGGCTCGGCGCGGTCGCGGGGGACGCCGAGGTGTCCGGCTCCGGCCGGATCGAGATCGGCACCGTCGGCGGCGCGCTGACGGTCAAGAACAGCAACGGCGACACCGAGATCGACGAGGTGCACGGCGAGCTGACCGCCAACGCCTCCAACGGCCGGATCCACGTCGGCCTCGCCGGGGCGGACGTGGACGCCAAGTCGGCCAACGGCCACCTCCGGGTCGGCCGGGTGGTCCGGGGCAAGGTCACCCTGCGGACCGGTGTCGGGGACGTGGAGGTCGGCATCGCGGAGGGCACGGCGGCCTGGCTCGACGTGCACAGCAAGTTCGGCGGCGTCCGCAACTCCCTCGGCGAGACCGACGGCCCGGGCGGCGCCCGGGAGACCGTCGAGGTCCGCGGCAGCACCCAGGTCGGCAGCATCATCGTCCGGAGGGCCTGATGACCGCGATCTCGGCGACCGGACTCACCAAGTCCTACGGCGACAAGGCGGTGCTCGCGGGCATCGACCTGCAGATCCCCGCCGGCACCGTGTTCGCCCTGCTCGGGCCGAACGGCGCCGGCAAGACCACCACCGTGCAGATCCTCTCCACCCTGATCCCGGCGGACGGCGGCACGGCCCGGGTGGCCGGCCACGACGTGGTCCGCGAAGCCGACGGGGTGCGGAAGGCGATCGGGGTCACCGGCCAGTTCTCGGCGGTGGACAACCTGCTCACCGCCGAGGAGAACCTGCTGCTGATGGCCGACCTCAACCACTTCCGCCGTCGGGAGGGGCGGAGGCGGGCCGAGGAACTGCTGCACCGCTTCGACCTCGCCGGGGCCGCGCGCACGCCCGTCACCACCTTCTCGGGCGGCATGCGGCGCAAGCTCGACCTGGCGATGACGCTGGTCGGCGACCCGGAGGTGATCTTCCTCGACGAGCCGACCACCGGACTGGACCCGCGCAGCCGCCGCACCATGTGGGAGATCATCCGGGGCCTGGTCGCCGACCAAGGTGTGACGGTCCTCCTCACCACCCAGTACCTGGACGAGGCCGATCAGCTCGCCGACCGGATCGCCGTCCTGGACGGCGGCCGGATCGTCGCCGAGGGCACCGCCGAGGAGCTGAAGCGGATCGTCCCCGGCGGGCTGATCCGGCTCCGGTTCGCCGACGCCGCCCAACTGGGCGCCGCCGCCGGCCTGTTCGACTACGCCGCCGTCGACACCGAGGCGCTGCGGCTGGACATCCCGGGGGACAACTCCGTCATCACGGTGAAGGCCGTCCTCGACGCGCTCGACAACGCCTCCGTGCGGGCCGAGTCGCTGGTCGTGGAGACGGCCGACCTGGACGACGTGTTCCTCACTCTGACCGGGGAGGGCGTGCGATGAGCGCGACCACGAGCGTGACCACCAGCGCGACCACGAACGCGACCGTGAGCCACGCGGTCCGCGACTCGCTGACCATGCTGCGGCGCAACCTCAAGCGCGCGCAGCGGTACCCGGCGATGACCTTCTCGGTCGTGGTGATGCCGGTGATGATGCTGGCGCTCTTCAACTACGCCTTCGGCGGGGCGCTGGGGCTCGGCATCGGCGGCGGCAGCTACATCGACTACGTGACGCCGGGGATCGTGCTGATGACGGCGACGGCCGGGTCCGTCGCCACGGCGGTCGGTGTCTGCGTCGACATGACCGAGGGGATCGTCAACCGGTTCCGGACGATGGCGATATCGCGGTCGGCGTTCCTCGCCGGCCACGTGATCGGCAGTGTGATCCAGACCGTGATCGCGCTGGTGCTGGTGACGGGCGCGGCCTTCGCGATGGGCTTCCGGTCGCACGCGGGCCCGGTGGAGTGGCTCGCGGCCGCGGGGCTGCTGCTGTTCGTCACGCTGGCGCTGACCTGGATATCGGCAGGCATCGGGCTGGTCTCGAAGACGCCGGAGAGCGCCAGCAACACGCCGCTGCCGCTGACCTTCCTGCCCTTCATCGGCAGCGCCATCGTCCCGCCCGACTCCATGCCGACGGCCCTGCGCTGGTTCGCCGAGTACCAGCCCTTCACGCCCGTCATCGAGACCCTGCGCGGCCTGCTGATGGGCACCGCGATCGGCACCAGCGCGTGGAGCGCCCTCGCCTGGTGCACCGGTCTGACGCTGCTCGGCTACTTCTGGTCGCGGAGCGTCTTCCACCGGCGGTGACGGGGGTACGGCCGGTGGACGCGGCCCGGGTGACGGAACCCCCGTCACCCGGGCCGTAGGGCTCGTCGTCGACCACCCGCCCGCGGGAGTTCGGCGCCGGGCCCGGGGGTGTGCCCGTAGTAAAGTCCGGGCAAAAGTTCACCCAGGGGGAGTACATGGCGGCGGCTGCGTGGCACAGACGGATCGAATGGTGGTTCAGGGGCGCCGCGTTGGTCGCGTTCCTGGCCTACCTGCCGGGCCACCTGGCCTCCCGCTCGGGCGGCCTGGTGGAGGTCGAGCGCTGGCTGAACCACCCCGTCCTGCTGCTCGGGACGGCAGCGGTGATGCTCATGGTCTCGATGCTGGTCCGGTTCGAGTTCCGCGAGAGGTGGGCGCAGCTCGGCTGCGCCGCCGTCCTGTCGCCGCTCATCGTGGTCGCGGTGGTGATCGGGGCCGTCACGTACTTCCTGGGCGGTGACGGCCGGCTGGTCGAGCGCAAGCCCGACCCGAGCCGCCCCGAGCACGTCCTGATCATCACCGACGTGGCGTTCTCCATCGACCCGATCTACCGGGTGGAGCTGCTGACCGGCAGTGGCTGGACGGCCCGCCACTGGGATCTGGGCACCTGGGACGAGGGCGACGGCTTCCGCAGGGCCGAGTGGTCCGGGCCGGACCGGATCACGGTGACCACGGAGCACGAGGCCAGGGTCTACACCGTCAACGGCGACGGCCGGCTGAGCGGGCCGGAGGTCACGCCCCGCTAGGCAGGGCCCGTCTGCCTGTCTGCCTGTCTGCCCGTCTGCCCGGCGTCTGTCTGCCCGGCGTCCGTCGGCCCGTCGGCGGGCGCCGGGGGTGGGTTGTCGGCGGGCGGCGCTATCGTCACCGGCCATGGGATTCTCCGGGGCCTTCGTGGTGGCGCGCTCTGCGCGGTCGTTGACCGAACTGACGTCGGTCCGGGTGGACGAGGTGCTGCCCGAGTGGGAGGCCGAAGGCGCCGGGGTCGGCGACTGGCGGATCCTGCAGACCGGCGGCCCGGTCGACACGGCGACCGGGATCGTGGCCGAGACCGGGGCCCCGGTGCTCGTGATGCACGTCCACGACAGCGACTTCGTCTTCGCGCAGGCCTGGGGGCCGGGTGGCCTGAGCTGGCACAGCACCTTTCCCCGGGAGATGGCCCTGGACTACGAGGTGCCCGAGAAGTGGATCACTGAGCCCGATGAGATCGCGCCCCGCGCGGCCGCCTGGGCGGAGGGCGCCGGGCTGCGGCCCGACGAGGCCGCGGTGCTGGCCGTGCTGGAGCAGGGGAGTGAGCCGCTCGCCGAGGACCTGGCGCTGGACCTCACCCGCGCACTGGGCTTCGGATTCCCGAAGGGGTAGACCCGGCTCCCCACGGGGTGCGACCGCCGCGCCGGGAGCCGGGAGCCGGGAGCCGGGAGCCGGGGGCCGGCGGCCGGGCGGCTACCAGCGGTCGATGCCCATGACCTTCGCCGCGTTGTGGATGGCGTTGTAGTGCGGGATCGACATGTCGGACTTCTTCTGGCCCGCGGGCAGGTTCTTGTCGGCCGCGCGGAACTCGTCCCGGGCGGAGGCGAGCAGGCTGGTGCCGTAGGAGACCGGGACGTCGTTCTTGCCGTGGATCGGGTGTGACTTGGCGGCGGTCTGGCTGCCCGCGTTGGCGAGGATGCTGCGGGCCTGGTTGTAGGCGTCGGCCTTGACCGTCTTCGGGTTGCGGACCTGCGCCTGCACCCCTGCCACCGGCCGGGCCTGTTCGGCGGCGGTGGCGACGGGCGCGGCGGCGCAGAGGGCGCTGGCGGTCACGAGGACGGCGAGGGCGTTCCGGAGGTTCCGGTCCATGGGAATGCCTTTCGGTGAATGATCGTCAAAGTTGCTCCGGCGCACCGCATGTGTGAACGGTGCGGGTGCGAACGCCTTCGTCACTACCCAGGCCCTCCGCAGCGGAAAACCGCCTTCCGCTCGGAGAGTTCGGCAGCGATCCGATCAAGCCGTTCTCGATCGGCGACGGCCGTGTCGCCATACTGGCGCGATGGAATCCGCGTTCTACGCCGACGTCATCGCCGCCGGCGGCCTGACCGCCGCGCTGGAACGGGCGGCTGCCGACCTGGCCCTGGACGTCACGGTGCTGCCGGCCGACTCGGACCGGACGGCGAGCATCGCGGCGCCCGCCCCCGGGCGGGAACCGCTCGACATCCACCTGGAGGACGGGTGGCGGTACTTCGGTGTCGACGGCTGGAGCCGGGGGGTGGCGATGATCGGGGGCGGTACCCCCGACCTCGGTGACGTCGTCCGGGCGGGCGCGGCCTGGGGGAGCGGTACGAGTCTGCCGGAGCTGCGCGCGCAGCTGTCGTGGGTGGAGTACGGCGAGTTCGCGGAGGCGGCGGACCGCAGCCCGGCCGCCGCGGTCGACGTGGCGTGGCGCCTGCTGCGGGAGTGGGCGGCGGAGATGCCGGAGTTCCGGGAGTTCGGCGCGGCGCTGGAAGCGGCGTACCGGCAGCCGCGACTGCGGCAGCTGCTCCCGTTCTCCAGCGTGAGCCGGCTGGGCTTCCGGCCCAGCGTCGGCCACGTGTAC
Source organism: Kitasatospora sp. NPDC059599 (assembly GCF_042735125.1). Lineage (NCBI taxonomy): Bacteria > Bacillati > Actinomycetota > Actinomycetes > Kitasatosporales > Streptomycetaceae > Kitasatospora > Kitasatospora sp. NPDC059599. Next base: position 90,346 of record NZ_JBHWCL010000012.1, read on the forward strand.
CCGCCGGCGGTGGTCATCGTCCCGGCCCGTGACGGCGGCCCCTACCGGGTGCAGCGCACCCTCGACCGGGAGACCGACGACGACCTGCTCGGCGAGGTCCCGACGGCGACGCAAGCCGCCGCCCTCGCCGCGGCCCACGTCCCCGCCGACCTCGGTCCGGCCGTCGCCGGCCCCGACGACCTGTGAGCGGCGACGGCACGGGCGCGGACGCCCCGGGCGGTGCCGGGCAGGCCGGCACCGACGAGATCGAGTGGTGGTTCGCCGCCGTCGCGGACGGCCGGGTGAGCAGGGACGCGGCCGACCGCTGGGCCGGGCGGTGGTTCCTCGACGACGGACTCCAGTGGGACGACCTGTCCCTGTGGGCACTGGACCTGCTGTACGGCATCGACCTGCGGACCGGGCCCGGAGAGCCGTACCTGCACGACGAGGCGCAGGTGTGGGAGTGGCTGGCCGAGTTCAGGCGCCGCCGGGCCGGGTGAGGGCGCGGGCGGCTCGTGCCTCGGGCCGTGAGGGCGGCCCGGGCTCAGGCCGTGGCGGCGGCGCCGCGCAGGCGGGCGGCGGATCGGGCCAGCAGTGCCGCCGCGAGCAGGACCGGGCTGAACCCCAGGGCGTACGCGGCGAGCAGGTTGGTCGCGGTCAGTCCCGTCGAGGAGACCGCGACGAAGGCGGCGGCGGCCAGCGGCGTGGTCAGGATGGGTGCGAGCAGGAGCAGGGTGGCCCGCTTCTTCTGCTCGCGGCTCCACATCCGGGACCTGGTGACGCGGACGGCGGCGGTGACGGCGGCCGCCAGCGCGAGCAGGGGCCCGGCGACCGGGAGCAGGAGCAGCGGGAACGGGAGCACCGCGAGGAGCAGCGTCACGTTGGTGCGACGGGCGCTCTCCGGCTCGGGAAGGGTCAGCCCGTCCTCGGCGAGCGCGGCGTCGGCGATCTGCCGGGGGGTGCCGAGCTGTTCCAGGACGCGGCGGACGGCGGCCTCGTCGGCGGGGTCGTGCTCGGCCAGCGAGACCTCGACGTGTTCGCGCAGGTCGGCGAGGAGTTCGCGGCGGCGCTCCTCGGGGAGAGGGGCGGTGAAGCGGCTGACCGCGTCGAGGTGGGCGCGGACCAGGGGGTGCTCGATGGGGTTGTTCACGGGTTCTCTCCCGGGTCGAGGACGTGGTCGACGGTTTCGCGGAAGGCGGGCCAGAGGGTGGTGAACTCCCGCAGCGCTTCGCGGCCGGTGTCGGTGAGCGTGTAGTAGCGGCGGGACGGTCCGCTGGCCGAGTCGCGGAGGAAGGTCTCTGCGAGCCCGGCGCGGCGCAGCCGGGAGAGCAGGGGGTAGATCGTCCCCTGGCTGGTGGCCAGCATCGGGAAGCGGCCGAGTTCCTGGAGCAGTTCGACGCCGTAGCGCGGGCCGTCCTTGAGCAGGGCCAGTACGCAGTACTCCAGCACGCCCTTGCGCAGCTGGGTCGCCACGGGCCCGTCGGGGGCCTCGGCGGGCCCGTCCGGGTTGGTGATGCCAGGTACCATGCATCACAAGGTAGCAGGCGGAACAAGGTAGCGCGACGGACCGACCCGCCGGAGAGAACGAAACGGCCCGCCGGAGAGCCGGCGGGCCGTGGGTGGGGGAGCGGGTCAGACGTCGAACTCGCCGTTGCGGATGGCGGAGACGAGGTCACGCCATTCGGCGGGGGTGAGTTGGGCGACGGCCTCGGGCAGAAGGCTGCTGCGGACGTACACGGCGTCCGGGCCTATGGCCACCTCCGGGCAGTTGCTCGCATTGGAGCAGGCGCTCGGCCGAATCCAGGCGCGGTTCTCCATCGGCTATATCTCCTTCTTGATTTTCGCGATCAGATCGCGGGAGTCGGCAACCGAGAGAGACCTGTCAGTCATCTGTTCAATGACCGCACGGTACTCCTCCAGGTGCGCAGCCAGGTGGAGGAAGATCGGCCCCTCCATGGAGTCGTAGCTGACGGTGTCGAGCCGTGGCACGGGACCGTTTGCGTAGTTGATGGCCTGGCCGGGTCCCTTGAAGCCTCCAGCGGCGAAGCTGATCACTCGAAGCGTGACATGCGGCAGTTGGGACAACTCCAGCATCCAGTCAAGTTGTTCCCGTGCTACGTCGCGGCCGCCGAACTGCATGCGGAGGGCAGCCTCGTGGACGATCGCCGTGTATGGATGGGTGCCCTTCGCCATCAACATTTCGGATCGCTGCATCCGTTGCTCGACGCGCGTCTCGACGACGCGCGGAGTCAGTTGCACCTGATTGTCCCGGAAGATTGCGCGGCTGTAGCGCTCCGACTGCATGGGGCCTGGTGGATGGCAGATCTGGTAGGAATGCATGCCCTGCGCGTGGTGCTCGAACTCGCAGATGTCGAGGAAGCCTTGCGGGACGAAGCCTCGATATTCGTCCCACCAGCCCTTGCGCCTGTCGTCGGCCATGGCCGCGAGAGCCTCGATGTACGCGGCATCGGTCTCGCCGAAGGCTGTAGCGAGCGTGCGGACTCGCTCGGCCGTGATCGGGTAGTGCCCCTTCTCGACCTGAGTGATCTTCGTTCGATCCAGTCCGAAGACGGCTGCGGCCTGAGCGGTCGTCTGGCGGGCGCTGTCTCGCATCTTCCGTAGCTCAATGCCCAACCGTTCCTGCCGGGCTGTTGGGGTGGTGCGTGGTGGCATGGCCCAAGCATCTATGTCGTCACGTCAACAGTCCAGCTGCTATGGGTGGACCATGTTTCCGGACTTGGTGGCACATGTGAGTCTGCATGCCCTACAGTCTGTGATGCACCGATCACCGAACGGATCGTCAGAACGCCGCTCGGGCACCGAAGAACACCCATGTCTAGTGGGCTCGTTCACGGCGACGTATCCGCCGGTCTCACCCCTTCCCCTCCGGGAGACCCCTGTGCGCAACCTCAACTCCCCCTCCCTCACGCTCTCCCGCGACGCCCTGCGTGACGGCATGACCCGTGCCGGCTGGCCGCCCGCCTCCATCGCGGACGCCGAACTCGCCCTGGTCGAACTCATCGTCAACGCCTGGCGTCACGGTGGGACGACCTCCCCGGTCGTCCTCATCCTCTTCCTCGCCGACACCCTCCGCGTCACGGTCTCCGACCGCAGCCCGAGCCTCCCGGAGCAGCAACCCCTGTCCGTCCTGGCCGAATCGGGCCGGGGCCTGCAGCTCGTCGCGGGCCTCACCCACCGCTGGGGCGTCGACCCCCAGTACCTCGGCAAGAGCGTCTGGTTCGAGCTGCAGCTGGACGGTGCCGCGTGAGCGCCCACCACCCCATCCGCCCCACCGATCCGGCCCTGCTCCACCTCACGGTCCGCCAGCTTTCCGAGCTGATCATCGAACTCCGCACCGAGGGGCGCGAGTTCGGCCTCCTCTGGCCCTCCGCCGCCCCGGGGGAGACCAATCTGCACGGCCTGCGCCTCATCAACCTCGGCAACATCCCGGCCAGCACGCTGATCAATCTCCTCGCGCTCCTCCGCGCGTACAAGCGCAGCCGTGACGCCCGCCCCTGATCTCCTGCGCACCTGTCCGCTTCCCGCGTAGGCTCTCCGCCCGGCCGGGGGATCCGCCCCCGGCCTGCGGTGCGCCAACTGTGCGCCAATCACCGGGAGAACCAGCGTGATACTCGAACTCCGTACCTACCGCCTGAAGCCGGGCACCCGTGCCGACTTCGTCCGCGTGATGGCCGAGGAGGCCGTTCCGCTGCTCGAAGCGGCCGGCATCCGGGTCGTCGACCACGGGGCCTCACTGGTCGACGAGGACGGGCACGAAGAGGCCTACCTGATCCGGGCGTTCGACTCCGTCGAGCAGCACCGTTCGCAGGAGGACGCCTTCTACGGCAGCGACATCTGGCGTCAGGGTCCGCGTGAGGCGATCGTCTCGCGCATCGAGAGTCTCCACTCGATCGTGATCGAGGTCGCCGAGGGCGCCGTCGAGGCCTTCAAGCGGTCCTGACGTCCAACTGGCCCCGTCCGTCCGAGACCCCGGCAGGTCTCGGGCCGCGTGGCCGGGTCACCCTCGGGGCCAGGGCCGCCCGTCGATGTCCTCGATGCTGCTGTTGAACCGGTGCAGGTACCCGGCGAACCGCTCGACGTCCTCCTCCGGCCAGTCGGCCATCACGAGGTCCAGGGCCCGGACGTGGGCCGCGCGTTCGTCGGCCAGCCGCTGCTGTCCTGCCTCCGTCAGCCGGAACTTGCGGGCGATGCCGCCGTCCGGATCGGGGATGCGTTCCAGCAGTCCCGCGCTCTTCAGCGCCGCCGTCTGCCGGTTGAGGGTGGACACGTCCAGGCCGAAGGCGTCGCTCAGCTGTCCGATGGACATCGGACCTTGGGCGTCGACCCGGCTGAGCAGGATGGCGACCCCCGCCCCCCGTACCGGTCCGATCGTCGCCACGCTCGCGTTCACCGGCACCGTCGCCGCGATCATGCAGACCCTGGTCACCCCGCTGATCAGCGAACTGCCCCGACTCCTGCACACCACGGCCTCCAACGCCTCCTGGGTGATCACCGCGACCCTGCTCTCCGCCGCCGTGTTCGTCCCGATCAGCGGCCGCCTCGGTGACCTGCTCGGCAAGCGGACGATGCTGATCGCCTCCTGCGTCCCGCTGCTGCTCGGCTCGGTGCTGTGCGCCCTGTCCTCGTCCGTGGTGCCGATGATCACCGGCCGGGCGCTGCAGGGCATGGGCATGGGCCTGGTGCCGCTCGGCATCAGCCTGCTGCGCGACGTCCTGCCGCCCGAGCGGCTCGGCTCAGCGATCGCGCTGGTCAGCGCGTCCATGGGGATCGGCGGCGGCCTCGGCCTGCCGATCGCCGCCGGTGTCGCCGACTACGCGAGCTGGCGCGTGCTCTTCTGGGGCACCGCCGCCCTGACCGTCGTCATCATCGCGATGATCCGGACCGTGGTCCCCGCCCCGGCGCCCGCCACCCGCCCCGCCCCGGGCGGGCGCTTCGACCTCGTCGGCGCCGCCGGGCTCAGCGTCGGCCTGGTCTGCCTGCTGCTGCCCGTCTCCAAGGGCGGCGACTGGGGCTGGGGCAGCACCCGCACCCTCGGCCTGTTCACCGTCTCGGCCGCCGTCCTGATGCTCTGGGCCCGCTGGGAGCTGCGCGTCGCCGCCCCGCTGGTGGACCTGCGGGTCACCACCTGCCCCCGGGTGCTGCTGACCAACGTCGCGTCCGTCCTGGTCGGATTCGGCATGTACGCCCAGGCGCTGGTCCTGCCGCAGCTGCTGCAGCTGCCGACGGCCACCGGTTACGGGCTGGGCCAGTCGATGCTGGCGATGGGCCTGTGGATGGCGCCGGGCGGGCTGATGATGATGGTCGTCTCGCCCCTGGGCGGCCGGCTCTCCGCCGCGCGCGGGCCGAAGTTCACCCTGGTCATGGGGGCGCTGGCGATCGCGGCCGGGTACGGGCCGGCGCTGCCGCTGATGGGGTCCACCTGGGGCGTGCTGATCGCCGGGATCGTCTCCAACGGCGGTGTGGGTCTGGCCTACGGTGCGATGCCCGCGCTGATCATGAGCGCGGTCCCGCTGTCCGCGACGGCGTCGGCGAACAGCTTCAACACCCTGATGCGTTCGCTGGGCACCTCGGTGTCCGCCGCCGTCGTCGGCGTGGTGCTGTCGCAGCTGACCGTCACCCTGGGCGGCCACACCCTCCCGTCGGAGGGCGGCTTCCGGGTCGGTCTGGTGATCGGCTGCGGCGTCGCCCTGGTCGCGGCCGCCGTCGCCGCCGTCATCCCCGCCGTCGTCCCCGCCCCGCCGGCTCCCGCGCTGCGGTCGGTGCCCGCCCGGGCGGTCGAGGACGGTGAGGCGGTGAACCCCGCCACCGCCTGACCCGGCGCGGGGTCCGGTCGGGTCCGGCCCGGCGGGGCCGGGCCCCGCACCGCCCCTACCGGAACGCCGACAGGTTGCGAACGGCCCACGCGCCGAAGGGTGCGGCCGGGCGGCCCAGGACCGCCGCCACGTCGGGGCTGATCGTCAGTTCGGCCGGGAGCGGGAGCCCGAGGACGTCCAGCGTTCCGGGGATGACCTGCTCCGGCATGAACCGGGCCAGGTGGGCGTGCGCCTGCTCGCGGGACAGCTCCACGAAGGCGACCTCCTCGCCCAGCGCTTCGGCGAGGGCCGCGGCCTGTCGGCGCGGGCTGATCAGCTCGGGGCCGGTCAGTTCGTAGGTGCGGCCGGCGTGCCCGTCCTCGCGCAGGACGGCCGCGGCGACCGCCGCGATGTCCGCCGGGTCGACGACGGGCAGCGCCACGTCGCCGAACGGGGCGAAGACCGTGCGCTCGGTGCGGACCGTCTCGGCCCAGGCGAAGGCGTTGGAGGCGAAGCCGCCGGGGCGCAGGACGGTGACGTCCCGTCCGGATGCGCCCAGGGCGTCCTCGAACTGCCGCAGCCGGGCGTGCGACGGCGAGTCCGGGCGGGTGGCGCTGACCTGTGAGGAGACCAGGACGATCCGTTCGACCCCGGCGTCCGCGGCGGCGTCCAGCAGGGCCTCCGGGCTCTCGCCCCGGCTGTTGAGCTCGCCGCCCAGCAGCAGGAACAGTGCTCGGGACCCTTCGAGGGCGGGCCGCAGGCCCGCGGTGTCGCCGAGGTGGCCCCGCGCCCAGCGGACGCCGGTCGCGGGGGCGGCGGGCTGCGGCTGCCGGGACACGGCCACCACCTGTTCGCCCGCTCCGGCCAGCAGTTCCACCAGCGTCCGGCCGATGTTGCCGGTGGCGCCCGTCACTGTGATCATCGAGATCCCCTCCCGTTGTGAGTTAGTTGGCTGACTCAGAAAGACCGTAGCACACGTCCACGGGAGGCTGTCTATAGTCAGTCGGGTGACTGACTCAGTGAATCGGCGCGTCCAGGCGTCGCAGAAGCGTCGGCGGCTCGCGGCCGCCGCGGCCCGGGTCCTCCACGAACAGGGCGTCGAGCGCACCACCCTCGCCGACATCGCGCGCGAGGCGGACGTCCCGGTCGGCAACGTCTACTACTACTTCAAGACCAAGGACGAGCTGGTCCGGGCGGCGCTGACCGAGCACGGCGCCCACCTGGACGAACTCACCGAAGCGCTGGAGCGCACCGCCGACCCCCGGGACCGCCTCAAGGCACTGGTCGAAGCCTGGATCGGGCAGCGCGACATCGCCGCCCGGTTCGGCTGCCCGACCGGCACCCTGGCCGCCGAACTCGACAAGCGGGACGACGGAGTCCTCGACGCGGAGGCCGGCGCAGTGATCCGGCGCCTGCTCGACTGGGCCGGGCGGCAGTTCCGTGAGCTGGGCCTGCCCGACCCGGACGGCCTGGCCCTCACCCTGGTCGCCGGCTACCAGGGCATGTCGCTGCTGGCCAACGCCCTGCGCGACCCGGACGTGATGACCCGCGAAGGCGCCCGGCTGCTGGGCTGGCTCGACTCGCTGGAGGCGCCGGAGGGGAGCTGACCCCGGCGCGGCGCGGCGCGGCGGAGCGGGGCCGGGACCGGGGTCCCGGTGCCGGGGGGCCTGACGCCTACCGGAAGTCCGCCGCGTGGTCCCGCACCCAGCTGCGGACGTCGCGCGGCGGCCGCCCCAGCACCCGCTCCACGGTGTCGGTCACCCGCTCCGGCTCGCGCGTGAACGACTCCCAGGCCCGCAGCCGGGAGTCGACGAACGCGGCGTTCCCCCAGGCCGCCGTCAGCTGCTCGCGGGCCGGCTCCGGCGCCAGCTCCTCCCACCGCAGGCCGACGCCCAGTTCCTCGCCGATGATCCCCGCCAGCTCGGCGTGCGACAGCGACTCCGGCCCGGTGACCACGTACCGGCAGCCGTGGTGCCCGTCCTCGGTGAGCGCCCGCACCGCGACGTCCGCGATGTCCTTCTCGTGCACCAGCGAACGGCGCGCCCGCCCGTACGGCCACCGGACCACACCCGCCCGCACCTGGTCGGCCCAGGCGAGCAGGTTGCCCGCGAAGTCGATCGCCCGCACGAAGGTCCAGTCCAGGCCGGACCGCCGGACCAGCCGCTCGATCTCCTGGTGGAAGACCACGGCCGGTTCGTCGTCCGCGAGGTCGGCCACGTCCGCCGACAGGTAGACGACGCGCTTCGCGTGGCGGGCGATCAGCTCGACGACCCCGGGTTCCACGGGCAGCCCGGGCCACATCAGGTAGACCGCCTCCACCCCGCCGGCCAGCGCGGGCTCCAGGCTCTCCGGCACCGTCAGATCGCCCCGCACCGCCTCGACCCCCGCGGGCAGCGCGTCCTTCGCGGTGCCGCGGACCAACGCCCTTACCTCGTGGCCGTCTTCGGCCAGCGAGGCCACGACGTGCCTGCCCACACTGCCGTTCGCGCCGATCACCAGAATCTTGGTCATGCCCGGCCAACGCCGTTCGAGCGGAGGCTATGCCCGGACGGTCAGCAACCGGACTCGTCCGGGCCGACGGGCGTCAGCCCGGCCTGCCGGGCCAGCCATTCGGCGCGTTCGAGGTCGCCGCTGCGGAAGTGGATGAACAGCGTGTGGTCCTCGGACGGCCGGTCGAAGTCCGCGTTGCGGCTGTTGAGCACGATCTGCAGGTGGGCGTCCTTGGCCCGCGGCTTCAGGTCGAGCTCCGGGACGGCGGGCCAGGCGAAGCCGCCCCAGTACAGCGCGGCGGGCCCGGACCCGACGATGCCGAGGAAGCGCTCCTCGACCGACCCCGGGGGCCGCTCGAAGACGTCGACGTCGAACGGGGCCAGCTCGTCCACCCGCGGATCCCCCGTTTCGAACAGGGCGCGGACCTCGGCGCTGCTCTCGGGATGCGTCCGGTCGGAGGGCGACACCCAGCTGCCGGGGAAGGCTTCGAGCACCTGCCGCGCCTCCGCCGACGTCATCCCCAGCGCGTGGCAGTCCACCGAGACGCGGCCCCACGGCTCGGTGAAGTCCAGCAGGAGGCGGGCGGTGTCGTGGAGGGCCTGCCGGTCGGGCGTGCGCAGGACCGGAAGGGCCCGGGAGGTGCTCATGGCACGGAGTCAACCAGCCCGGGCAGGGCGCGGCACGCCGATATTCGGCCCGACGGCCGACGGCCGACGGCCGACGGCCCGACGCCCGACAGCCGCCGCCCGACGGCCCGGCAGCCCGCCGCCTCGCCTGCTCGCACCGGCGGCCCGGAGCCTCGTCGCGCGCGGGAAGCCGACCCGGCACGGAAAGTCGACCCCGCCGACTTCCCACGCGGGGGCAACGACGGTGTTTCCTCCCGGCCCCGCCCGGTCGGAAAATGATCACGGGGGCCGGCCGCCGGCGCTACCCTCGCCGGATGTCCGACGAACCCCTGCGCCTCACCGTCCTGGGGAGCGCGACGCCCTACCCGAGCGCCGACAACCCCTGCTCCGGCTACCTGGTGTCCGGAGCGGGCGCCCGGGTGTGGGTGGACGCCGGCAGCGGCACCCTCGGTCCGCTGCAGCGCCACGCCCGGCTCGACGAGCTGGACGCGATCTGGATCTCGCACCTGCACGCCGACCACTGCGCCGACCTGCTCACCGCCTACTACGGCGCGCTCTACGCGGACGTCCGGCTCGCCGCGCCGATCCCGCTGTACGGCCCGCGCGGAACCGCCGACCGGCTGGCGGCCTTCCTGACCAACACGGCGCGGCGCAGCCCGGTCGAATCCGCCTTCGCCGTCACCGAGCTGTCCGACGGCCACCGGGTGCGGGTCGGTGGTCTGACGCTGGTGAGCCGGGCGGTGGAGCACGGCATGCCGGCCTTCGCCCTCCGGGTGGAGGCCGGCGGCCGCTCCCTCGTCTACTCCGGTGACACCGCCCCGTGCGACGCGCTCACCGAACTCGCCGACGGCTGCGACCTGTTGCTCTGCGAGGCGGAGAGCTCCGAGCCGGAGCCGGGCGACGGGGCCCCGGTGCACCACACCCCCGAGCAGGCCGGCACCACCGCCGCGGCGGCCCGCGCCTCGCGCCTGCTCGTCACCCACGTCGGCCGCGCCATGACCCCGGCCGAGGCCGTCGGCCGGGCGGCGGCCCGTTTCGCCGGTCCGGTCGCCCACGCCGACCCGGGCGCGGTCTTCCCGGTCCGACCGGCGGCCGGGTCCTCATGAGGGGTCAACCACCCACCCGTACCACGTACTTGCCCGTGGCCCGGCGCTGCTCCATCGCGTCGTGCGCGGCCGCGACGGCGGTCAGGTCGGGCACTTCGGTGACGGGGAGCTTCAGGCCGCCGTCGGCGAGGAGGTCGAGGACCCGGCGGATGGCGCGGGCCAGCCGGTCGGGGGCGGTGGCGGCCAGGCCGCGGTGGCTGAAGCCGGTGACGGTCAGGTTGCCCGCCATCAGGCGGCCGAGCGGGGGCAGGTCGGCGACGGCGCCGCCGCCCGCGTTGCCGAACAGGACGATACGGGCGCCGGGTGCCGCCACGGCGAGGTCGAGTTCGAGGGCCTCGGTGCCCAGCGGGTCGAGGACGAGGTCGACGCCCCGGCCGTCGGTGGCGTTCCGGACGGCTTCGGACAGCGCCTCGTCGCGGGCGAAGGCGTGGTCGTAGCCGGAGGCGACCGTGGCGGCGGCCTTCTCCGGGCGGCCGACGGTGCCGATCAGCCGGCCGCCGCCGAGCAGCGGGACGAGCTGGGCGACGGCGTTGCCGATGCCGCCGCCCGCCGAGTGGACCAGCACGGTGTCGCCGGCGTCGAACCGGCCAGCGTCGGTCAGCAGCAGCATCGCGGTGGCCAGGCCGAGCGGGACGGCGGCGGCCTCGCGCAGGGCCACGCCGTCCGGGAGCGGCACGGTGAGCGCGGCTTCGGCGACCGCCACCTCCGCGAGGCCCGCGCCGACGGGCGCGGCCACGACCCGGTCGCCGACGGCGAGGCCGGTGACGCCCTCGCCGATCTCCCGGACCGTGCCGGCGACCTCCTTGCCGGGCCGGTACGGCCACTCCGAGGTGTAGCCGCCGTCGCCGCGGCGGGCCATCACGTCGACGAAGTTCAGTCCGGCGTAGGCGACGTCGATCGCCACCTCGCCGGGCCCCGGGGTCGGTGCCCCGATCTCCCGGATCTGCGAGTTCTCGGCCCCACCGGGTGCGGTCATCACCAGTGCGCGCATGTCGGTCCCCCTCGACTACGATGTTCGACGAACTACGAAATTGACGCGGGACAGTGGTACCACGCAGTTTCCATGGATGTCGAACATCGCAGATCAGATCGCAGATCAGGGAGGTCTGACCGTGCCCCGCAGCACCCGCCGCCGACCAGCGCTCGCACACCCCGCGACCGAGGAGATCGACCTCCTCGACGTCCTGCACGCACTCTCCGACCCCACCCGGATGACCATCGTCGGGGTGCTGCGCGCCGAACCCGAACGGGCCTGCGGCACCTTCCCGGTGGACGTCGCGCCCTCCACGCTCAGCCACCACTTCAAGGTGCTGCGCGAGTCCGGCCTGATCAGTCAGCGGGAGGAGGCCAACCGCCGCTTCTCCACGCTGCGGACCGTCGACCTGGAGCGGCGCTTCCCCGGCCTCCTCGACACCGTCCTCGCCGCCTACGGGCGACCCGGGGGCGAGCCCGGGGACCGTGGCGGCGAGGACGGGGTGTGCGGCGGCGGCCCCGGGGTGCGCGGCGGCGAGGCCGGGTAGCCGGCTCAACGGTGCCGCCAGACCGCCCAGTTCTGCCGTGCGTCGGCCCGCTCGACGTACCAGGCGGCGGGGTGGTCCGGCCAGTAGGCCTCCGCCGGCTGCCCCGCCGGGGGCAGCGGGGTGACCAGGGCGCTCGCCTCCGCCGGCAGGGGCTGCCAGCGGGGGTCGAGGAACCAGACCCGGCCCCGGTAGACCTCGAAGGCCTGGGTGCCGCGCAGCGACCAGTCGAGGTCCCAGGCGAAGACCACGTTGTCGCCCGCCCCGACCCCCGAGTCACGGGTGAAACCCGTCGCCAGGCCCTCGCGCCACTTCGCGTGCGGCGCGGCGACCTGCGCGGTGATCGTCGTGGTCGCGAAGGCGGCGAACAGGGCCAGTGAGACGCCGATCGCCGGGAGCACCCGCCGCCCGCCGGACAGGCGCACCAGGACCACCGCGGTGAGCACGACCAGCGCGGCGGCGGTGGCCCGGAACATGTCGAGCCGGCCCCAGTCACCGGCCAGGAACGAGCTGTCCGGCATGCCCCAGAGAATGAAGACCTCGGTGCGCAGCTTGGAACCGGCCGACTCGACCACCGTCCCGGCGAGCAGCACCATGAGCCCCGCCGTCACGGCCGCCGTCCGGCCCAGCGCGCGGCGTCCGCGTCCGGCGAGCAGCGCGATGCCGATGACGAAGGCCGCCGGGACGAGGTAGGAGGTGTAGCGGGCGTACACCCAGTCGTCGATCCGGCCGTCGGCCGGCAGCGCGGCGGCGGAGGCCAGGGCGGTGCCGAACAGCAGTGCCACCAGCACGCCGCCGGTGACCCGGAGCTCCCGCGGGAGGCGGCGGTCGGCCACCGCGCACAGGCAGGCGACGACGGCCAGCCCGCCGATGCCCCAGGTGGAGGCGGTGAAGTACCAGATCTGCCCGGCGGTGCGGGTGAGCGTCCGCTGGGCGGCCCCCGGATCGGTCAGCCCCCGCCAGAGGAACCCGCCGACATCGCTGTTCGCGACGGTGAACTGCGCGTGCAGCCAGGCCGACAGCAGCTGCGCGCCGAGCACGCCGAGGCCGAGCGCGGCCAGCCCGGCGACCGTGGCGCGCCACGGCGCGCGGCGCAGCAGCAGGACGCCGAGGAGGACGGCGGCGGTCAGTGCGACCACCACGCCGCCGCGGTCGTGCGTGGCCATCGCGTAACCGGCCGCCGCACCGGCCCCGACGGCGTGCCAGGTGCGGCGCCGCCCGGTGCCGTCGGCGAGCCAGCCGTGGAGGCAGAGCAGCCAGGCGAGGATCAGCACGGGCAGGACGGCGTCGGTCAGCGCGAACTGCGAGTAGAAGATCACCGGCGGCAGCAGGGCGGTCACGCCGCCGAAGACGTACGCGAGCCGCCGGCGCAGACCGAGCCGGCGCAGGGCGACGTAGGCGAGCGGCAGCACCAGCGCGTTGACCGCGGCGTTGATGACCATGATCAGCCGGTAGGCGGTGACCGGGTCGTCGGCCAGGCGCAGCGCGGGGGAGATCAGCAGGGGGTAGCCGCCGGGGATGACCACGCCGACCGGGATCTCGGTCGTCGGGCGGCCCGCGAGGACGCGTGCCAGGACGAGGTAGGAGTCCTCGTCGGGGTGGACGGACGGGAAGCTCATGTGCCGGACCAGGACGAGCCGGAACAGCAGCTCGGCGACGTATCCGGCGACCAGGACGACCCCGGGGTGGAGCGCGAGGGCCCGGGTGGTGAGGGCCCGTGCGGCCCGCCCTGCGGCCGTGGGCCGGGTGGCGGCGGCCGGGCGGACGGCCGTGGGTCCGGTGGCCGGGTCGGTGCCGGCGGGCCGGGTGGTGGTGAGTGGCGGCATGGGCCGCACCCCTTCTGTCGGACGACTGTATATGTCGTTGGACTGTATATGTAGTCCGATTGGTTCCGGAGAAGGGGTGCGGCATTCGGATCAGGCCCGGATCACCGGGAGGGCGGCGGGCTGGTCGGGAACAGGCTCGCCAGCGGGTTGACGAACTCCCTGGACTCCAGGCAGGCGGGGCCCGGGGACTGCATCAGCCCGGCCTCCAACTCGCGGAAGCTGTTGGCCGGATCGGTCTTGGCCAGTGGCAGGTAGATGAAGATCTCCGTGTTCTTCGGGAGCAGGCGCGGGTGGACGGTCAGCACCATCGGGCTGTTCCCGGGCCGCAGCTCGATGTCCCACCCGGCGTTGAGATCCACGTGCTCCGGCTGCTTCGGCCGCTTGGTCCGGCAGCCGGGCTCGCCCGCGTAGACCCGGGCGCGGATCCCGAACCGGTCCAGGTCGTGCTGCAACTGGACCGTGTCCACCGGTTTGTTCTGCTCCAGGATGCTGAGCCGGACGACGTCCTCGGCGCTCTCCAGGGTGTACGCGACCGTGCTGGCGTTGCCCAGGGACCGGCCGGTGTCGTCGTTCATGGCCCCCGGGTCGTCGGTCGCGAAGGTGAGGAGGGCCCCGGCCACCGCGGCGGCCAGTCCCAGCGGGAGGGCCGCCCGCAGGAGCAGGGTGCGTCGGCGGGAGGCCCGCCGGGGGGCGGCGGTGTCGGCGATGCTGTCCATCAGGTGGTCCTTCATCAGGAGGAAGCGGCCCTGGTCGAGTTCCGGGGCGGCCGCGGCCGGCAGCAGCCGGGCCATCTCCTCCCGATCGGCCCGGTCGGACCGGTCCCGGGGGGTGGCGCTCATCGGATCGTCTCCTTGGTCGGCCGGACCGCGGACGTGCGGTCACCTGGTACCTGTCCGGTGCTGCCCGGGCGCTGCGCCGCGCGCGCGGAACGCGCCGCGGCCGCCGAGGCCACCTCCCGCGCCGTCAGCTCGCGCAGCCGGGTCCGGGCGCGCGACAGCCGGGAACGGATCGTGCCCACCGGTCTGCCGAGCGCCTCCGCGACCGCCGAGTGATCCAGCCCCTCCCACACGCAGAGCGCGAAGACCTCCCGCTCGGTCGGCCGCAGCTGCTCCAACGCGGCCTTCGCGGCGGCCAGTTCCTCGGCATCGGCGATCCGCCCCGCCAGCTCGCCGGAGAAGTCCGGCACGACCTCGCGCGGCGGAAGCTTCGCCAGTGCCTTCTGGTGCCGGCGCGCCGCCCGGCGGGTGTTGCGGATGACGTTCCCCGCGATCCCCAGCAGCCACGGCGCCAGGCTGTCGCCCTCGGGCGCGATCCGCGCGCGCACCCGCCAGGCCTCCAGGAAGGTCAGTGAGACCACGTCCTCGGCGACGGTCCGGTCCCCGGTCATCCGTACCGCGTGCCGGTACACCGTCCGGGCATGGTCCTCGAAGACCTGCCCGAACGCCTCGGCGTCCCCGGCGCGGATCCGCGCCCGTATCGATTGCTCCACACCCGGTCCTGTCCGGCGGACCCCGCCCGCTGCGGTGATCCGCGTCACATCGGGCCGCTCCCGCTCCGGCGCGTGACGCCCCGCCGGGCCGTGCGGGACGCGCCTCAGGCCGTGCGGGAGAGCGCCGCCGCTGCCCGGTGGCGGCGGTGGTACGACACGGCCACGGCGGCGAGCAGCGGTGCCCAGGCGACGGTGGGCAGGTAGAGGAAGCCGACCAGGAAGTGGCCCGGCGGGGTCATGCCCGTGCCCGGCATGGCCCACCACCCGGCGAACGGCGTCCAGAGCACGGCCAGCCCGGCGGCACCGAGCAGCGCCGCGCGAACCACCACGCGGGGGGCGACCGGGCGACCGCCGACGAACGGGACCCAGCGCGGCGGCACCGTGCCCCAGGGCCGGACCAGCCCGAGGGTGAGCAGCGCCAGCGCCTCGGTGAACAGACTCAGGAAGACCAGCCACACCGCGCCCCAGCCGGTGAACCCCATCGCCTGGTAACCCGCGTCGGTGTAACCGCCGTGCCAGCCCGCGACCAGGCCGAGCCGCCACAGCCCGGCCGGCAGCGCGGTGGCGGCCGCGACGTGCGCGGCCCGCACGGCCCACCGGGGCGGGGCCGGCACGGCGGCCCGGATGGCAGCGGCCCGGGCGGCGGCAGCGGCCCGGGCGGCGGCAGTGGTGGTACCCGCGGCCGGGGCGGCGACGTGCGCGGTGGCGGCGGGCTGGGTCATCGTCATGCCCCCACGGTCCCGCCCGGCCCCGGGCCGCCGCGTCCACCCGGCGACGGGCTTCGCCGGCGGTCCTCCCCCGGGCGGGGGAGGACCGCGTCACCCTCCCGCCCGGGGCCGGTCCCCGGTCGAGGGCCGGTCGGGTGTCCTTCCGGGCAGTCGTCGTTCCGATCGGTCGGCCCTTCGTCGGTCGGCCCTTCGTGCGGCCGGTCGGCCTCCCGGCCGGACTCAGCGCAGACGCGAGGAGGACAGGATCGACGCCAGGTGCGCGACCACCATGCCCCAGGTGATCACCGTGATCCCCGCGAGCGCCGCCCGCGTCGCGTCCAGGTTGCCGAGCCCGCTGTCCACCGCGGCCGCGGCCAGCAGCACCAGCGAGGCCTCGATGCCGTTCGTCACCCGGTGGATCTTGAACACCGAGGCGAACCGCCGGGCCGTCGCGATGCCCTGCGACCGCGGCTGGGTCGACTCCTCGTCCGCCGGCGGCTGCCCGCTGCGGGCCCGGGCCACGTCCACCAGGTCCGTCGACGCCTTGAGCAGCACCACGCCCAGCGCGGCCGCCAGGCCCACCGACACCCACAGCTCCGAGCCGCCGCGCGCCGCCCGGACACCCGCGCCGATCATCAGCGCCGCGTCCGCCAGGTAGGCGCCGAGCCGGTCCACGTACACCCCGGCCATGCTGAACTGCCGCTTCCAGCGCGCGACTTCGCCGTCCACGCAGTCGAACAGCAGGAACAGCTGGAACAGCACGGCCGCCAGTACCGCGCCGGTCAGCCCCGGAATCAGCAGGGCCGCGCCGCCGCCGACCCCGCACACCACCATCACCCAGGTCAGGGTGTTCGGCGACACCGAGGTGCGGACCAGCTGCCGGGTGGTCAGCAGCGAGATCCGCCGCATGTACAGCCGGCCCGCCCAGTGCTCACCGTTGCGGCTCTGCAGCTTGGCCTGCGGCTGGCACACCTCGCGCAGCTCGGCGAGCGCCGGAGCAGCCACCATGACGACATCCCTCCACCTGTCCCGTAACGATCACCACAGGCTACGGCCTCCCCGGAACGCCCCGACCAGCCGGTACGGCCCCTGCCGCACGGCAGTACCGCCGTGCGGCAGGGCGAAAACCGGTGGGCCCCCCGACGGCCCCCGGGCTAGGCTGCGCGGGTTCGCCGGAACCGGAAGCCCCGGGCCCGACCACCCTTTCCCCACAAGCCCGTTGACGTGCTCCGAGACTGTCCGCAGTCGACCCGGAACGGACTCCGGAACGGACCCAGGAACGGGTCCGTCGCGGTCCCGTCAAGGACCCGGAATGGTCCCGATCAAGGACCCGGACGGTCCCGTCGCGGACCCGGACGGTCCCCGGAGCAGGACGAGGAGCGCAGAGCCATGGTGACCACGGGCAACCCGTCGCCCAGCCCCGAACCGGCCCGACTGCTCGACGACCACCGCCCGCAGGGCCCGGTCGAGACCGCCGACCACGAGCGGGCCCGCAGCCTCCTCGACACCCCCGACCCGTGGAACCGCAGCACCTTCCCCCTCCACTTCACCGCCTCCGCGCTGGTCGTCCACCCGCCGACCCGCCGCGTCCTGCTGCGCTGGCACGTCCGCCAACAGGCCTGGCTGCAGATCGGCGGCCACGGAGACCCCGGAGAGACCCGGCCACTCGACATCGCCCTGCGCGAGGGCCGGGAGGAGACCGGCCTCACCGACCTCACCCCGTGGCCCGACGCCGCCCTGCTCCACCTCGCCGTGGTCCCCGTCCCGGCCTCGCCCGCCGAACCCGCCCACGACCACGCCGACCTGCGCTTCCTCCTGGCGACCGCCACCCCGGACCGGGCCCGCCCGGAGAACCCGGCCTCCCCGCTGGAGTGGCTCACCGTCGAGGAGGCCAAGCGGCGCACCACCGAGGACAACCTCCGCGAGACCCTCGACCGCGCCGCCCGCCTGCTCCCACCCGCCTGACGGCCCCTGCCCGGCCTGCGCGCCCACCCGTTCGCCCGGCCTGCGCGCCCGGCCCGTTCGCCCACCCGATCGCTCGACGCCCCACCCTGGAGACCACCGGATGCACACCGACCAGATCCTCATCTTCGACGCCGACGACACCCTCTGGGAGAACAACGTCCTCTTCGAGCGGGTCATCGACGGCTTCCTGGACTGGGTCACCACCCCGGCCGAGCGCGACCGGACCCGGTCCCTCCTGGACGGCATCGAGGCCACCAACTCCGCCAGCCTCGGCTACGGCGCCACCGTCTTCCGGCAGAGCCTCGCCGACTGCCTGCACCAGCTCAACGACGGCCGCACCCCCACCCCGGCCGAGTACGCCCGGATCGACGAACTGCTGACGCCGCTCAACACCCGGCAGGTCGAACTGATCCCCGGCGTCGCCGACACCCTCACCGCCCTCGCCGACCGCCACCACCTGCTCCTGCTCACCAAGGGCGACCAGGACGAGCAGCAGGGCAAGGTCACCGCCTCCACCATCGACCACCACTTCCGGGGCGTCCACATCGTGGCCGAGAAGTCGGTCGACACCTACCGGCAACTGACCGCCGACCTGGGCCTCGACCCGGACCGGACCTGGATGATCGGCAACTCGCCCAAGTCCGACATCGCCCCCGCCCGCCGGGCCGGCCTGCGCACCGTCTTCATCCCGCACGAGCACACCTGGGTGCTGGAGCACGAGGACCTCGGCCCGGACGAGGCGACGCTGCAGCTCGGGGCCTTCCCCGAACTGCTGCGCCACTTCTGACCCGGCCGGTCCGGCTCCCGGACCGGCCCGGCCCGGTTCAGCCCCACCGCCCCGGCCCCACCGGGACAGCCCAACCGGGACGGCCCGACGGCCTCAGACCGGCAGTACCGCCACCGGCGCCGGCGTCCCGTCCCGGTACAGCCAGGCCCGCTCGGCGGCCGACCACGCGCTCGTCGTCAGCAGGTACAGCGCGGCGGCCACCGGCACCAGCATCGCGAACAGCACCGACCCGAACGACAGGTACGGCAGCAGCCCCGCCCCCGGCTGAGGGGTGGGCTGCGCCGCCGCCGCACGCCGCGTCCGGCGGAAGTTCACGTACCCGACCGCCGCCAGCCCCGCGTACAGCACCCCGAACACCGCGACCTGCCCGGCGCCGTGCGCGCCACCCACGTGCAGACCCAGCGGCACGCCGAACAGGGTGTGGTCGAGCAGGTCGTTCGGGGTGGTGAACAGCCGGTACATCACCGAGAAGAACGGGATCTGCACCAGCACCGGCAGACACCCCGCGAACGGCGACACCTGCTCCTCCCGGTACATCGCGGCCAGCGCCTCCTGCAACTTCTCCGGGCGCTTCTCGTGCTTCTTCTTCAACGCGGCGACCTTCGGCGCGAGCACGGCCCGCGCCTTCTCCCCGCGCGCCGCCGCCCGCGCCAGCGGATGCAGCGCGAGCCGGACGGCGACGGTGAACAGCACGATCGCCAACGCGGTCGGCAGGACGTGGGCGATGGCGGCGACGACGGTGTGCGCGACGGCGACGGCAGGATCGAGAACGGCGAGAACGGACATGGTGAAGCGAGCCCTCCGGGGTCTCAGGACATGAGTGAACGGCGGAGGACGGCCGCGAAGAAGCCCGGAGCCGCGAAGCTCCGGAAACCACGAGGGGGTTACGCGGCCGCCAGGGCCGCCCCCGGCGCCCTGGGGCGTCGCCGGCCCCGGGCATCCGGATCACGCTGCGGAAGGAACGCCGTACCGAACGCCCGACGTCGCAGCATCCCGCTGCGCACCGCCGCCGGCGCCCGCGCCCCCAGGAGCCGAGCCCCCGCCAACGCCCCGGCGACCGCCCCGGCCACCAGCGTCACGGCCGCGACGGCCGCGACGGACGCCAGCGTCCCGCTCTCACTCCCCAGGTCCCCGGTCAACACCCGGAGCAGCCCCAGCAACATCGCAACCACAGCCACGGCCCACTCCTCCTCGGTGTCTCGCCGGTTCCCGGACGTACAGGCAGGACGATCCTACGACCCCCCGGGTTCCCGCACGCCACCCGATTTCTCGCTAGGGCGCATCCATCGCGTCCACCCACACCCGCGTACCCCCGTCCGCCTCCACCGCCAGCGCCGGCGCGAGGACCCACCTGAGCCGGCGCCTCCGCCGCGGTGCCGTCATCGCGTCTCCCGGCCGGGGTCCGCGACCGTGCCCTCACGGTCGGCGCCCCCGGTGGTGTGGGGCGGGTCGGCCGGGGGTGGGCCGTCCTGGCCGTTGAGCCACGGGTTCCCCTCACTGCTTCCGGCCATCGACGGCAGCCCCCCTCCGGGCGAACGATCAGTGGTCGAACCTGGCGGACGGGGCACGGCGGGGAGGGGTTTTTCCGGTGGCGCGCGGGGTGTAGCCGGTGGTGCTACGTGGGGCTACCTTGGAAGCATGAAGACGATTACCCAGCGGGAGTTCCGGAACAACTCCGCCGCGGTGATGGATGCGGTGGAGGCGGGGGAGACCTTCCACATCACCAGGAACGGGGTCGAGGTCGCGGAGCTGCGGCCGGTGTCGGGGCGGCGGCGGCTCACCGCGGAGGAACTGGTGGCGCGGCACGTGAAGTTGCCGCGGGTGGACTACCAGCAGATGCGCAAGGAGGCCGAGGAGGACTTCGGGCCTGAGGAGCTGGTGGGCGACGGGGGCGACGACCCGTTCGAGCGGCGGCGTGGCTGAGCGCCGGAGGGCGTCGCGGCGGCGGCCCGCCGGGGTGCTGGACACGTGCGTCTACATCGACCTGGCGCTGCTCAGCCCGGCGGACCTGCCGGCCGTGCCGGAGCTGACCGCGATCACGTTCGCGGAGCTGCAGCAGGGCGTGTCGATGGCCCGTGACCCGGCGAGCCGGGCGGCGCGGCTGGAGGTGCTGGGTGCGGCGATGGCCGACTTCGATCCGCTGCCGTTCGACGCGGCCGCCGCTGCCCGCTACGGGACGTTGGTCACGCTGACCATCGCTGCGGGGCGGCAGCCGCGGCCGCGTCGGATCGACCTGATGATCGCCGCCGTGGCCTCGGCCCACGGGTTGCCGCTGTACACCCGCAACGTGGCGGACTTCCGGGGGCTGGGCTCGGCGGTGGAGGTCATCGGGGTGTGAGGGCGGCGGTCCCGTCCTGTTCGACCCGGTCGGCGAGGGCGGCGGCGTACCGCAGGGCCTCGCGGTGGCTGTGGCTGCGCAGTAGGACGGTGTTGTTCCCGCCGCCCTTGCCCCGGTCGGGGCCGGTGGCGGTGCCGACGGCCCAGCGGGGGCGGCCGGTGAGCCGCAGGGCGAGTGAGCGCAGGCCGGTGTTCAGGCCGACGAGGACGACGTAGAGGAGGAAGAGGAGGAGGCCTCCGCCGCCTGCGGCGCTCAGGTCGGTGGCGGGGATCGGGTCGTGGTTGTCGAGCGGCTTGCGGGTGGCGCGGAAGCGTCCGAGCCACACCACGGCGATCCGTACGGGCACTTCGTCGGGTCCGGTGACGTCGAGGTAGCCGATGGACCCGGCCCGTTCGCCCTTCGCCCAGGCCGCCCGTTCCGCGGCGATGGACTCGGCCCGTAGGCGTTCGCGGCTCTCGGCCTCGATGACCTTCCGGCGTTCTTCGAACCGCGCGGTCCAGGCCTTCTCGCGCTCCTTCTGCTCGGCGGACCAGGCCCGTTCGCGTTCGCGACGCTCGTCGGCGTCGATCTGCCGTCCCCGCTGACTGTTCATCCGCTCATCGTAGGAATCGGGTCCGCGGGGGCGACAGGTTCCGGCGAGGCTTTCGTCAGCGCAGGCGGACCGTGGTGCCGGTCGCGGCGGAGGCGCGGGCGGCCTCCAGGACGGTGAGGGTGGCCACCGCGTCGTGCGGGTCGACCGGGGGCGGGGTGCCGGGGTCGGTCAGGGCGGCGGCGATGCCCGCGTAGAAGGCGGGGTAGTCGCCGGGGTCCGTCGGGAGGGTGATCGTCGACTCGTCGGTGCCGAGGGTGCCGTAGTACGAGGGGTCGTCGGCACCCCACGGGTTGGTGCCGTCGGGGCGCAGGCCCGCCCGCAGGTCCGCTTCCTGCGGGTCCATGCCGGGCTTGACGTACCCGGCGGTGTCGCCGAGCACCCGCAGCCGGGGGCCGATCAGCGGGGTGATGGCGCTGGTCCACAGGTGCGAGCGGGTGCCGGAGGCGTGGGTGAGGGCGAGGAAGGCGTCGTCGTCCACGACCGCGCCGTCGCGCCGCACGTCGATCTCCGCGTAGACCGTCTCGACGGGCCCGAACAGGGTGAGCGCCTGGTCGATCAGGTGGCTGCCCAGGTCGTACAGCGTGCCGCCGACCTCGGCCGGGTCGGCGAGCTCGCGCCAGCCCGGCTTGGGCTTGGGGCGGAAGCGTTCGAAGCGGGACTCGAAGCGGTGGACCCGGCCGAGGGCGCCGCCGCGCACCAGGCGGCTGGTGGTGAGGAAGTCGCCGTCCCAGCGCCGGTTCTGGAAGACGGAGAGCAGGACTCCCCGCTCCTCGGCGAGCCGGCACAGTTCCAGCGCCTCGGCGGCGGTGCCGGCCAGCGGCTTGTCCACGACGGTGGCCAGACCGGCCCGCAGGGCGGCGCGGGCGAGCGGGGCGTGGGTGCGGTTGGGCGAGGCGATGACGACCAGGTCGAGTGCGTCCGGGTCGGCGATCAGCTGCTCGGGGGTGTCCACGGCGCGGGCGCCGGGGTGTTCGCGCGCCAGCTGCTCGCGGCGTTCGGGGTTGGCGGTGACCACGGCGTCCAGCCGCAGCCCCGGTGTGGTGGCGATCAGCGGGGCGTGGAAGGCGGAGCCGGCCAGGCCGTAGCCGATCAGGCCGACGCGCAGCGGCCCGTCGGGCAGCGGCCGGTCGGGCAGGGTGCGGGAGGTCTGCGGGTTCATGCGGCCTACTCAATCACGAGGCGCCCGGTTGCTCCCGGTTTGCTGCACGGCCCCCGGAGGGCGTCGACGGCTTCGGCGCGGGGCGGTCGTCGGGGAGGGTCACCGACTCGTCGTCGGGGAAGACGGCCGGTTCGTGGTCGGGGCAGTCGACGCGCAGCCGGCCGTCACCGAAGGGGGCGTCGACGAAGTCGCAGTGGTGCGGTGCGCGCGGGTCCTCGGGGTGCGCGTCGGGCCGGTAGAAGCGGCAGGTGACGCAGGTGCGGGAGACCGGGACGGCGTCGTGGCGCTGGAGTGCGCGGATCATCGTGGTGGTGCCGCGGAGCATCGCGGCCACGGTGTCCTCGTCGAGTGCCGCGAGCGCCTCGCCGAGCGGTGGGGGGACGACGGCGAGGCGTTCGGCCTCGGCGCGGCCGGCGTCGGTGAGGGTCAGGGTGACGGCGCGCGAGTCGGCCCGGTCGCGTCGACGGTCCACCAGGTCCTTGCCGGTGAGGGCGCGGACGGCGTCGCTGACGGTGGGTGCGGTGGAGGCGAGCGCGGTGACGATCTCGCCCTGGCGGCGGGGCCGCGGGTCGCCGGCCAGGAACAGCAGGATGTCGGCCTGGAGCGGGGTGAGCCGGACCGGGCCGGTGTGGTGCCAGGTGCTGAGGCGGACGGCCTGGCCGAGCCGGGTGAGGCCGATCAGCAGTTGTTCGCTGGGGGAGAGCCCGGGCAGCTGGTCCGCCATGGGGTCGGGTCCTCTCCGCTGGGTGGCGTTCGATGCCCTTGCATTCTAGGCAGTGCCAACTATATTTGGCACTGCCAACAATCACTTGGCACTGCCAACGAACGTCCATCGCAGCGAACGGAGAGCACAGCCATGCCCCGACTCGGCACGATCGACCCCGCGACCGCCGGACCCGACGCCAAAGCACTCCTCGACAAGGTCGAGCGGGCCCTCGGCGTGACGCCCAACATGATGCGCGCCATGGCCGCCTCGCCCGCCGTCCTGGAGGCCTACCTGGCCTTCGCCGGCGCCCTGGCCAAGGGGCGCCTCGGCGCCGGCCTGCGGGAGCAGATCGCCCTGGTCACCGCCGTCGAGAACGCCTGCGACTACTGCTACGCCGCCCACCACGTGCTGGGCGCCCGGGCCGGCGTCAGCCCGGCCGACCTCGCCGCCGGCGGCCACGCCGGCGCCGCCGACCCGAAGGAGGCCGCCGCCCTGCGGTTCGCCCGGGCCGTGCTCCGCAGCAAGGGCTTCGTCTCCGACGAGGACCTCGCCGAGGTGCGCGCGGCCGGCTACGGGGACGGAGAGATCGGCGAGATCATCGGCGCGGTCGCGCTGAACTCCTTCACCAACTGGTTCAACTCGGTCGGCCGGACCGAGATCGACTTCCCGGCCGTCCCGCTCCCCGAGCCCGCGCCGCTCCACGCCTGAGGCGCCGGCGGCGGCGCCGGACTCAGGGTCGGACCCGACCCCGACCCGGACCCGGCGTCGACCCGGCGCCGAAGCGTCCGCCC
>NZ_JBHWCL010000013.1:0-113105 GCF_042735125.1 Kitasatospora sp. NPDC059599
ACCTCTTCGGCAACAGCCTCGGTCAGCTCGGCAGCGGGCTCCTCGGCCTCAACGGCCGGCTCCTCCACCTCGACAGCAACGGCCTCGACCTCAGCCGCAGGCTCCTCGGCGACAGCCTCGGTCACCGGCTCGGCCTCGACGGCCGGCTCCACGGCAACGACGGCCGGCTCCTCGACGACAACCTCAGCCACCGGGACGACCTCGACGACCTCTTCGGCAACAGCCTCGGTCAGCTCGGCAGCGGGCTCCTCGGCCTCAACGGCCGGCTCCTCCACCTCGACAGCAACGGCCTCGACCTCAGCGGCCGACTCCTCGGCGACAGCCTCGGTCACCGGCTCGGCCTCGACGGCCGGCTCCACGGCAACGACCTCCGCCACCGGCTCGACCTCGACGACCTCTTCGGCGACAGCAACGGTCACCGGCTCGGCCTCGGCGGGCTCCTCGGCAGCGACGGTCTCCACCGCCACCTCGTCGGTAGCCTCGTCAACCTCGGCGGCGGACTCGTCGGTGACGACGTCGGCCTCGGCGGCCGGTTCCTCGACGACGACCTCGGTCTCCGTGACCTCGGCCTCGACCTCGGCCGGAGTGGGCTCCTCGACCTCGACGGCCGGCTCGGTCTCCGCCACGGCGTCGACCGGATCGGCGGTCGCGGCGGCGACCAAGTCGTCGGCGGCCGGGGAGGGCGCAGGGAGGGAAACCACGGCAACCGGGGTCTCTTCCTCCGCCGACGCCTCCTCCGACGCCTCCTCCGCCACCGGCTCGACGTCAGCGGCGTCCTGCTCGACGCCCGAACCCGTCACCGCCTCGACCTCGGCGACCTCGGTCTCAGCCTCGGCGCCGGTCCCTGCCTCGGTCCCTGCCTCGGGCTCGGCCTCGACAACGGCCGCAGCCTCAACCTCGGCCTCGGCACCCGCCGCAACCTCGTCGGCTTCCTCGACCGGAGCCGACACCGGGACCTCCTCCACGAGGCCGTCTCGCTGTCCACCGGCCAGCGCCTGACGCGCAGCCGCTTCGGCCTCGGCGTCGGCCACGGCGGCGTCGTCCGCCTCCGTCGTCGGCTCCTCGACCGCGCTCTCCTCGGCGGCGGCCTGCTGCGCCAGCCCGTCCCGCTGCCCGCCGGCGAGTGCCTGGCGGGCAGCGTACGCGGCCTCGGCGGCGCGGCGGTCGGCCTTGGTGGCGGCGAGTTCGGCGAGCAGGTCGCCGAGGCCGGCCGCCTCCAGGCCGGCGCGCAGGCCCCGGATGGTGGGGAGGCGGTAGAGGGTGCCCTCGTCGGCGGCGAGCCGGTCGACCAGGTCGACGAGCTCGGTGAAGGGGAGCCCGTCCAGGTCGTGGTCGGGCAGCAGGCGGGCGAGGTCGCGCAGGCCGCTGTTGATCGCCTCGAAGGCCTGGGCGGTGCGGTCGACCAGGGCGCCGTCGGCGGGCGCGGTCGGGAGGGCGCCGGCCGGGGCGAGGGCGGCCCAGGCGCGGCGCTCGATCTCGGCGGAGGTGAGGGCCTCGTGCAGGTCCTCGCGGCGGATGCGGCGGTCGGTGGCGAGGGCGGTGGCCTGCTTGCGCAGCGAGCGGCCGCGCAGCCAGGAGAGCTTGACGCCGTTCTCGCGGCGCCAGGCGCTGTCGGCGGTGGCGGCGGCGAGGGCGCCGAGGTCGGCGTCGTAGGCGGCGCTGGTGAGGGTGGCGGAGGTGCGGCGCACCCGCTGGAGCATCTCGACCAGCAGCGCGGTCTTGGCGACGGTGTCCGGCTCGTCCAGCTTGGCCTCGGCAGCGAGGGCGGTGACGGCCTCCCAGGTCTGCTGGAGGTCGTGTCCGCGCAGTTCGGCGAGCGCGGTGGAGGCGGCGCGGGCGTCCTCCGGGGTGGCGACGGTGTCGACGGCCGCGTACCAGGCGTGGGTGTCGGCGGTGAGGGTGAAGGCCCCGAGTTCGGCGTAGCGGCCGAGGTCTTCGCGGAGGTCGGGCTCCGCGGCGGCGTCCTGGGAGTCCTTGACGTCTGCGGCGTCGGCGACGTCCGCCGGGTCGGCTGCGTCGGCGTTGCGCGAGTGAAGCACTGTCATGTGAGGTCCGGTTCTGGGCGACGACGGCGGGGCTGGCGGCGAGGGGGCGGCGGACCGGTTGCGCGGGGTGCCCCTGGGGCGGGGCGAGGGGGCGCGCGGTCGGCCTGCCGGTTGTGGAGGCCCAGAATACGGGTGCCCGTTCGAGCGTTGCACGCACCCACCGCCCCGACGGGTCGGTGTCGTCTGCCATACCGCCCACCTGGCCGCTACTCGGGTGACCCGCCCGGGTGGTCCGGCGCTGGTCCGGACGGGTGGCCGGGCCGCCGAACGGTGGACGGGCCGGGGCGCCGGCCGGGCTGCCGGGGCCGTTCCAGCGGGACTTCGCGGACGCTGCGGGGCGGTCGGCCCGGCGGTGGCCGGTACCCGGCCCGGCCGAGGGCGGGCAGGTCGACCGGCGCGAGGTACTCGTGCAACGCGGTGCGGTGCCACCACGCTCCGGTCTCCCGCAGTTCGCGCCAATCGGTGAACCGGTAGTGGTAGAGGGTCGCCCGGACGTGGGTCGGCGGAGCGTCCGGGAACGGGTTGTGGCGCAGCAGGCGCAGGGTCGCCGGGTCGCCGGCCAGGAGGCGGGCGACGAGGGGCAGGAACCAGGGGCGGGCGTAGCCGGGCGAGATGCCGGCGAACCACATCAGCCAGTCGAGCCGCAGGTGGTAGGGGGCGTACTGGCGGGGGAGCCGGTGGACGTCGCCGGGTTTGCCCTTGAAGCCGTACTCGCGCCAGACGGTCCGCGGGGTGAGGACCGCCTCGTCGGTGCCTTCGACGACGACCTCCTGGCGGAGGCGGTTGACGCTGCCGAAGGCGCCGTAGGTGTTGACGAGGTGGAGCCGGTTGAAGGAGCGGTTCATGACCTGGCCGCGGGAGATCATGTTCCGCACCGGCCAGTAGCTGAGGACGAGGACGGCGGCGGTCAGCGCGATCACCAGGGTCTCGTACCAGAGCGGGGCGTCGGGGTAGCCGCGGGCGTGGACGGGCAGGCCGAGGCGGGCGGGTTCGACGGCGGCGAGGGCCAGGGCGACGGTGAGCCAGTTGAGCCAGGCGAAGTTGCCGGAGGCGATCAGCCACAGCTGGGTGGCGACGACGGCGCAGGCGGCGTAGCTCGCGACCGGCTGCGGGAGCAGCAGGCAGACCGGTACGACGAGTTGGACGGCGTGGTTGGCCGCGGCCTCGATCCGGTGCAGCGGGTCGGGCAGGTGGTGGAAGAGCCAGCTGAGCGGTCCGGGCATGGGCTGGGTCTCGTGGTGGTAGCGCAGGCAGGTCAGGTCGCGCCAGCAGCTGTCGCCGCGCAGTTTGATCAGTCCGGCGCCGAACTCGACCCGGAACACCAGCCAGCGCATCAGCCACAGCACCAGGGTGGGCGGGGCGGTGTCGGCGTTGCCCAGGAAGGCGGCGAGGAAGCCGGCTTCGAGCAGCAGGGACTCCCAGCCGAAGGAGTACCAGGTCTGCCCGACGTTGACGATGGAGAGGTAGAGGACCCAGAGCACCGCCCAGAGCACGATCGAGGCCCACAGCGGGACGGCGTCACCGAGCCCGGCCGTGACGGCGGCGGCGAGGGCGGCCCCGCTCCGGGCGACGGCGGCGAAGAAGCGGTCGCTGTAGTGGAGGTGGAACAGGCCGGGCGACTGCCGGAACGGGACGCGGGCGGTGAAGCGCGGCACCGGGAGCATGCCGTCCGTGCCGATGAGTGCGCGGAACTGGGCGGCGGCGTTGAGGAATCCGATCAGGTACAGGGCGGCGAGCAGGCGTTGGACGAGCAGCCGGCTCAGCCAGTAGTCGGGGGCGGCGAACCAGTCCATGCGGCCCATGCCTACCACCGCCGCGCGGCGGGCGGGCCCGACCGGGACGCGGGCGGCGGACGGTTCACCCGCTCGGCCCGGCGAACTGCGCCGCACGGCCCGGACTGCCGTCGGACCACCGTTGGACTTCCGTCGGACTGCCGCCGGACCGCCGTCGAACGGAATCGGAACGGAACCGGCCCCGGACGGCAGCGTGGCGGGGAGCCTCTCCTCGGGGGTGAGAGGCGCCCCGCCACGGCGGTGAGCGGTACGGGTGGTGCGGCGATGCGGGTGATGCGAGTGGCGCCGGTGGCACCGGTGGAGCGGTAGTGCAGGCCGTACGAGCAATGCGGGTAATACGGATGATCCGGACGGAGCGGACGGAGCGGACGGAGCGGACGGACGGTACGGACGGTGAGGACGCGAACCCCGGTGCCGCACGCGGGCGGGCGGTCGGCGGTTCAGCCCGGCAGGACGAGGCCGGATCCGCCGGGGATGCCCGGGCGGCCGGTCGCGGTCGCGGTGCCGTTCTGCTGCAGCCGGTCGACCAGCAGGGCGGCCAGCGTGCCGAGTTCCTCCTCCGTGCGGGACTGGGCGGTGACGTCCATGCCGACGGTGAGGACACCGTTGACCTGGCCGGTGCGCGCGGTCCGCAGCGGGGTGCAGGTGAAGCTGAAGATCTGCTGGATGCGCTGGGCCTCGGGGCGGGTCGACTGCACCCGGACCTCGTTGAGGACGGTGGTGCGGCCGGTGCGGTAGGCCTCGGAGACGGCCTGCTGGAGGCCGGCCACGCCGAGTTGCGGGTAGGCCTGCCCGATCGCGCCGTACGCCACCGGGGCGCCGAAGGTGTCGGCGTGCTGGGCGTTGGCGTAGCGGATCTCCTGGCCGGGGCCGTCGGTGAGCATGATGGGGAACGGGGAGCCGTCGAAGGCGGCGAACATCTCCTGCTGCTGGGCGAGGAGGTTGTCGCGCAGCCGGATCTCGGAGAGCAGCGCCTCGGCGAGGTGCTGGATGTCGCGGAGCCGTTCGCGCCCCCACTGCCGGGGTTCCCGGTCGAGGACGCAGACGGTGCCGATGACGGTGTTGGTGTCGTCGACGAGCGGGGCGCCGAGGTAGGCCCGGACGCCGAGTTCGTCGACGACGGGGTTACCGGCGAACCGGGGGTAGGCCAGGATGTCGTCCAGCGCGAGGGGCGAGCGCTGGGCGACGACGTGCGGGCAGAAGCCGTGGCTCATCGGCATCTGACGGGTCGGGAGGTCGAAGGCGATGCCGCGGTCCGCCCACGAAGCTCCCTCTTCGGCCGCGACCTCGGCCGAGTTTGGCGGAATGTAGAGCCCCCGGAACATCTGGCGCTCGTCGTTGATGAAGTTGACCATCGCGATGGGAGCGCGGGTGATGCTCGCTGCCAGGTGCGCGAAGCGGTCGAAGGCCTCGTCCGCGGACGGTTCGTTGAGACCCAGGCTGCGCAGCCTGCGAGTCCGCTCGGACTCCCCGGCGGCACCCGGGAACTGGCCTTGAGTGCTCATCACATCAGTCATGGCGCACATGTAATCAGACATCCGGGCCCTTCGGTGCTACCGGTACCGGTCACCACCCTTGCTGATGAACAGTCAAAGCCGCATGTGAACGGCCGCTCAGCCGGATCGTGAGGAGGGGGAAGATCACTCCCCCGTCCGCACGGGAACGAAACCCGCGAGTAACAACGACGACCGGAATCCCGCCAATCCAAGATCAACTAGGTGTGAAGGGGGTGTTCACATATGACAATGAGCCCTGCCGAAGACACGGACGGTATTCCTCTCCCCCCGGGAAGCCGCGCCAGGGTCCGCATGCACCGATTGCAAGGGAGCGATCGGCCGTCACCCCCACCGATTCCCCGCGGGGCGGCCGGAGCGGCATCGACGGCATGAACGGAGGCACGACACCCACTGGAATGAGAGGACCAAGCATGGCTATGGACTACTTCACCGACGAGCGACACGAGAGCCTCCGGGCGGAGGTCCGAGAGTTCGCGGAGAAGGAGGTGCGTCCGCAGGTCGCCAGAATGGAGGCCGACCGCGAGGTCGAGTTCGAACTCTCGCGGGAGATCGCCCGCCGCGGCTGGATCGGCGTGACGATCCCCAAGGAGTTCGGCGGCCTGGGGCTGGGTCATCTCGCCAAGACCATCATCGTGGAGGAACTCGCCCGCGTCAGCGGCGCGATGGGCGCCATGGCACAGGCCTCCCAGCTCGGCGTCGCCAAGGTCATCCACTTCGGTTCCGACGCCCAGCGGCGCGAGTGGCTGCCGAAGTTCGCCTCGGGCGAGTCCCTGCCGACCATCGCGGTCACCGAGCCGGAGTCGGGGGGCCACGTGCTCGGCATGGCCGGCACCGCCCGCCGCGAGGGCGACGAGTACGTGCTGAACGGCCGCAAGTGGTTCGTCGGCAACTCCCACATCGGCGACGTGCACGGCGTGGTCTTCCGCACCGACAAGGGCAGTGGGGGGCTCTCCGCGTTCCTCGTCGAGAGCGACCGCCCCGGCTTCCGCACCGGCACCCTCGGCACCCAGGGCGGCCTGCACGGCTTCAGCTTCGGCGAGCTGATCTTCGAGGACTGCCGCATCCCGGTCGGCAACCGGCTGGGCGAGGAGGGCCAGGGCCTGGACGTCGCCTACTCCTCCTCCACCCTGTACGGCCGGCTGAACCTGGGCGCCGTCGCGCTCGGCATCCACGTCGCGATCGTCGAGGACGTCGTGCGCTACGCCGAGGAGCGGGTGCTGTACGGCAAGCCGCTCAACCAGCTGAACAGCGTCGCGCTGAAGCTGGGCGAGCTGCAGTCCAAGCTGATGACCGCCAAGCTGGCCGCGTACCACGCCTCGCACCTGCTCGACCACGGCAAGCCCTGCGACGCCGAGCTGATGAACGCCAAGCTCATCAACACCGAGTACGCGATGGACTCGGCGCGCAGCGCGATGGAGATCCTCGCCGCCCGCGGCACGCAGGAGGAGTTCAACATCATCCGCTACCTGCGCGACGCCACCCACATCTACGCCCCGGCCGGCACCTCGGACGTCCAGAAGCTGCGGCTCGGTCAGGTCGCCTCGGGCACCTACGGGAAGCAGTGGTCGGCCGAGCTGTCCGACCTGGCGAGCTGGGCGTGGACCGAGCTGAACCAGCTGGAGGCCGAGGGCCGCGACGAGCAGGACGGACAGGTGGTGCGGATACCGCTGGCGAGCTGACCACCGGCACCGGAGCGGGCCGAACGCCGGCGCCGGCACGGGCCGAACGCCGGCACCGGAGCGGGCTGACCGCCGACACCGCGCCGGTCGTCGGCTCCGGACCGGGCCGAACGCCGGTGTCCGCGGTCCGGGCGGGACCCGGCCGGACCGGACGGCGGCGATCCGTCGGCCCACGACCGCTTGACCTGTTCCTGACGGCTCTCCGGGAGGCGCACCCCGCCTCCCGGGGAGCCGTCCGCATGTCACGGTGAAGGCGCTGAGCTGCGGCGATCCGTCGGCGAACGCTTCGCCCCGCAGGGCCCGGCAGAGCCATCAGCCGTTCACATATCGTCAGTTGATGTTGCGATGAGGGCACCTGGGACTGATAGGTTTCCTGCCGTCGGCGGCCGTGGCTGTACTCCGCCCGGACGGTGACACCGCGTCACCCCGTCCGGCAACCCCGGCCTCGGCGCCCTGAAGCCCGCCCGGGCCGCACGGGCCGACCCGCCGTTAGGATCCGCGACCCGGCCTGCAACTCGGCCCTGCACCAAGGAATCAGATGCCAGGCATATCGGCCCCCCGCACGGGCCACCGCGCCGGCCGGTCCGGCTCCCTCCGCGGCTCGCTCCTCGCCCTCGTGCTGGTCCCCAGCCTGGGCCTCGCCGCGGCCTGGGGCTACGCCGCCTACCTGCTGCGCGACGCCGGGAACAGCACCGCGGTGCTGATCGGCACCGTCGTCGTCGCCCTCGTCCTGCTGTTCAGCCTGATCCGCGGCATCCGGGCCGCCCGGGCGCTGTCCGGCCGCCTGTCCGGACTGCGCGCCGACACCCTCGCGCTCGCCCAGAGCGAGATCCCCGAGGTGGTCGGACGGCTGCGCGCCGGCGAACCGGTGCCCACCCCGCCCGCCTGGGCCCCCTCCCGCCGGATCGGCGACGAGGTCCAGCAGACCGCCGACGGCCTCGCCGCCGTCCGCCAGGCCGCCGTCGCGGCCATCGTCCACCAGGCCCAGGGACGGGAGGGGACGAAGAAGGTCTTCCTCAACATCGCCCGCCGCACCCAGATCCTGATCCACCGACAGATCAGCATGCTGGACGCGCTGGAGCGCGAGCACGAGGAACCCGAGCTGCTGCGCGAGCTGTTCGCGGTCGACCACCTCGCCACCCGGATGCGGCGCAACGCCGAGAACCTCGTCATCCTGGGCGGCGCCCTGCCCGCCCGCCGCTGGCGCAACGCCGTGCCCATGGTCAACGTGCTGCGCAGCGCCGTCTCCGAGACCGAGAACTACGCCCGCGTCGTCGTCCAGGGCGTACCGCGCGCCTCGCTCAGCGGGCAGGCCGTCGCCGACGTCATCCACCTGGTCGCCGAGCTGATCGAGAACGGCACCACCTTCTCCCCGCCGTACACCCAGGTGCAGGTCTCCGCGCAGGAGGTGCCCAAGGGC
Organism: Kitasatospora sp. NPDC059599; assembly: GCF_042735125.1. Taxonomy (NCBI): domain Bacteria; kingdom Bacillati; phylum Actinomycetota; class Actinomycetes; order Kitasatosporales; family Streptomycetaceae; genus Kitasatospora; species Kitasatospora sp. NPDC059599. Next base: position 8,455 of record NZ_JBHWCL010000013.1, read on the forward strand.
CTGGCGGTCGAGGTCGAGGACCGCGGACTCGGCATGACCGAGGACGAGTACGAGCGGCTCAACGAGTACCTGGCCAACCCGCCGGAGCTGGACGTGTCGGCGCTCGGCGACGACCTGCGGCTCGGCCTGTTCGTCGTCGCGCGGCTGGCCGCCCGGCACGACATCCAGGTCACCCTGCGGCCCTCGCCGTACGGCGGCACCCGGGCCGTGGTGCTGGTGCCCTCGGCGCTGCTGGAGCAGGCCGAGCAGGCGGCCGCGGTGCCCGGGCTGCCCTCCGGGGCGCGGGTCACCCGCACCCCGGCGCCGGAGGCCCGGCCGACGGCGGAGGGCGACCCCGGCGCGGCCGACGAGGCGCTGTCGGGCGCGCTGGCCGGAGTGCTCAGCGGGCTGCTGGGCACCGGGCCGGGCGGCCGCGCCGCTCCGGAGGCCCCCGAGGGGAACGCTCCGGGAACGGCCGCCGGGCCCGTCGCGGGCCACGGCGGTGTGATCGCCGGCGACGGGGTGCTCCTCGACGGGGTGCTCCTCGACGGCGGCCTGCCGGAGGACGGCCCCCTCGACGGCGTGCTCCTCGACGGGGTGCTCCTCGACGGCGGCCTGCCGGAGGACGGCCCCGCGGGACCCGCCAACGGCGGACTGCCCGTCGGTGCCCAGATCCCCGGACTCCCCGGTGCCGTCGTCGTGCCCAGGCCCGTACTGCCGCGCCGGTACGACATCCCGGGCGACACCTCCGGCGACGGGACCGCGAACGCCCCGGGGAACGGGCCGACGGCCGGCAGCCACGGCGCGGACCTCCCGGCCGAGCCGGCCGCGGCACCCTTCGACGGGGTCCCCGCCGACCACTCCGCGCCGACCCACGAACGCCCGCAGGAGGACAACGTGGAGCACGGCCCGGACGGCGAGCTGCGCACCCCGCGGGTCCTGCCGCAGCGGGTCCGCAACGCCAGCCTCGCCGAGCAGCTCCGCGAGGCCCACTCGCCCGGCGCCCTGCCGCCGTCCTCCGTCGGCCGCCCCGGCCCAGCCGGGCCCACCGGCCCCGCCGCACCGCCCGCACCGCCCGCCCCGGCCGCGCCGCTCGCGCCCCGGTACGGCGGCGCCGAGGCCGACACCGAGGACACCTCCCCGCAGCGCTCCCGCGCCACCATGGCCGCCATCCAGCGCGGCACCCGGACCGCCCGCGCGGCCGCCACCGAACCGGGCGCCCCGGACCCCACCGCGCCCGCCGCCCCGCACACCCCGGCCGCACCTTCCGCCGCTCAGGAAGCCTCCGCCGCTCAGGAAGCCAAGGAACAGCAGTGATGACGCAGCACACCGAAACCCAGCGCGACCTCAACTGGCTGCTGGACCAGCTGGTCGCACGGGTACCCGAGACCCGGCACGCCATCGTCCTCTCCGAGGACGGCCTGCTGGTCGGCATGTCCCGGAACCTCGACCGGGCCGACGCCGAGCACCTGTCCGCCGTCGCCTCCGGCCTGCAGAGCCTGGCCCGCGGCGCCGGACACCGCTTCAACGGCGGGCGGGTCCGGCAGACCGTGGTGGAGATGGACCAGCTGTTCCTGTTCGTCACCACCGCCGGGCAGGGCGCCCGGCTGGCCGTCCTGACCAGCGAGCAGGTGGACGCCGGACTGATGGCCTACGAGATCAACATGCTGGTCAAGCAGGTCGGCCAGTACCTCACCGCGGCGCCGCGCAGCGATGCCGGCCAGGTCGGCGCGGGTGGCGGTGCGTGACCACCGCCGACGCCGACGAGGGCTGGTTCTACGACAAGGACGCCGGCCACCTGGTCCGTCCTTACGCGATCACCAACGGGCGCACCGGCCCGGTCCGTGACGGCTTCGCGCTGATCACCCTGGTGGTCACCGCCGACCCGCGCGCCGACACCAGCCGGCTCACGCCCGAACCGGCCGCGATCATCGACCTGTGCCGCGAACGCCCGCTGGCCGTGGCCGAGATCGCGGCCACCCTCGACCTGCCGGTCAGCGTGGTCAAGGTGCTGCTGGACGACCTGGCCGAGGCCCGGCTGATCCTCACCCGCGCCCCGGTCCAGCTCGCCGAGGCACCTGACATCTCGCTGATCCAGGCCGTGATCGAGGGCGTCCGCCGGCTCTGACGGACAGGCGTCCCCGTCGCGGTCGCACCGCGTCCGGCGGGGCGCCGCCCCGTCGGCGCCCCGGTCGCACCCCTTGCCCCCGTTCTCCCCGTTCCCTTCCAGGAGACCCGAATTGACGACCCAGAGCCTGGTGCCGGGCGCGGTCAAGATCCTCGTCGCCGGCGGCTTCGGCGTCGGGAAGACCACCATGGTCGGCTCGGTCAGCGAGATCGAACCGCTGCAGACCGAGGAACGGATGACCCGCGCCAGCATCGGGGTCGACAGCCTCGAAGGCGTCCAGGACAAGTCCACCACCACGGTGGCCATGGACTTCGGCCGGATCACCGTCCGCGAGGACCTGGTGCTCTACCTCTTCGGCACGCCGGGGCAGTTCCGCTTCTGGTTCATGTGGGACGACCTCGCGCTCGGCGCCCTCGGGGCGATCATCCTCGCCGACACCCGGCGGCTCGAATCCAGCTTCGCCGCCGTGGACTTCTTCGAGCAGCGCGGCATCCCGTTCGCGATCGGCGTCAACTGCTTCCACGGGCGCCGCGAGGCCAGCCCCCAGGAGGTCCGCCGCGCCCTGGACCTCGGGCCGGAGGTCCCGGTCGTGCTCTGCGACGTCCGGGAACGGTCGTCCAGCAAGGACCTGTTGCTCGCCCTGCTCGACCGGGTGCACCAGGAGGCCCTCGCCGCCGGGCGGCGGTGAGGGCCCGCTCCCGGTCGGGCGGTGTGGGCGGGGCGGGATGACCTTCCGGGCCGGCCCGGCCCGGTGGCACGGACGGCCCTGCGGGACGGCCCTCCCCACCGGGTTCAGGCGTGGCCCCGAATGCAGCTCCCGGGCGTGGGCCTCAGGTACGGGTCTCAGGCGTGGGCCTCAGGTACGGGTCTCAGGTGCGGGTCTCAGGCGTGGGCCGGGTGGAGCTCGGCGAGCGAGCCGACCAGCGGGGCCAGTTCCGGGACCTCGGTGGCCTGCGCCAGCGTCGCCTCCAGGGCGGCGTCGTGCACCGGCCGGGCGGCCGCCAGCAGGTCACGGCCCTCCTGCGTCAGCTCGGTGTAGATACCGCGCCGGTCGTCCGCGCAGAGGTAGCGGCTCAGCAGGCCCCGGTCCTCCAGGCGGCTCACCAGCCGGGTGGTCGCGCTGCTGCTCAGCGCCGCCGCGCGGGCCAGCTGCTGCATCCGCATGTGCCAGCCGTCCTGGCGGGAGAGCGCTTCCAGCACCGTGTACTCGACCACCGAGAGCCTGCACTCGGCCTGCAGCGCCTTCTCCAGCGCGGTGTCGATCATCCCGTGCAGCGCGGCGAGCGTGCGCCAGCCACGGGCCCGGATCTCGGCCGCGTCGTCCCGGATCCCCATGGCGCGCCGTCCTTTCCGCTGCACCGCGTGTTCGGTGCCTCCCTCGTCCCAAGTATGCCAGTAGGCGCGGATTACCGGTCCCTGCAAACAGTTCCGCGGCCCACGGTTCACCCCTCCCCGGTCCAGGCCGACGAGCAGAGCGCCGAGGCCAGTTCCTCGGTGTACCAGGCGGCCGCCAGCCAGGCGGTGGCGTAGGCGTCGTGGTCGTCCGCGACGATCCGGCCGAACACGTCCCGTCGGCGGTTCGCCGCGGCCGCCCGCAGACCGTCCAGGAGTTCGGCGGCGGTGGCCAACCCGGCGGCGCGCAGCAGGCCCCGGTCGGCCGCCGCCGTGGCCTCGCTCGGGGCGAGGGCGTTCCGGCCGGTGGTGACCGTCTGCTCCACCCGGCGGCCGAGCACGTGCACGGGCGGGCCGTACGGCGCCGGGGGTTCCGGCCGCTCCGGGGGCGTACCGGCGACCCCCTCGGGGGGCGTGGGGCCGGCGGGCCCGAGGTCCGTGGACCCGAGGTCCGCGGTCCGAAGGTCGGCGGTCCGAAGGTCGGCGGTCTGCAGGCGTTCGAGACCGAGGTTGACCCGGCCCGCGCGGTCGGCGGGCAGCGCCAGCGGGTCCGGCGTCTGCACGTCGGGCGCCTGCGGGGGCGTGCCGATCGCCAGCAGGCGCAGCTCCGGGCGGTCCGCGCGCTCCAGACGGCCGACCACCCGCAGCCGTAGACCGGGCGCGGTGGCGAGCAGCGCGAGGTTCGCCCGGAACGGCAGGTCGGGGTGCTCGTGCGCCGCACGCAGGGCGAGCACCGGGCCGCCCTCCGTGCAGCGCGCCCGCAGTTGCGGCACTCCGCCCGGGCCGGTGGGGGCCGTGCCCAGCAGCGTGACGTCGAGGAACAACAGGTCGCTCCCGGCCGGGCGGCTCTCGTACGGCAGGTCCTGCACGGCGAGCGCCCGTGCCACCTGGGCGGCCACCGGTTCGGACCATAGCCGGGCCGCCGGCTCCGCCGTCCACGCCGCACCCGCGGCACGCACGGCGCGGACGGCGGCGCCGGCGCCCAGCCGCCCGGTGGCGGAGCGGGTCGCGCCCTGGACCACCAGCCCGGCCCGGCTGAACTCCCGGTGGCTGAGCGCGGTGTCGCCCAGCCGGACCGTCCGGTTGCCGGCCCCGACCGCCTGCGGGACGGCGGCCGCCGCGTCGTCGTGCGGCATGACCTCGGCGATCGTGCTCAGCCGCCCGTCGGCGTCCACCGCCCAGCTGACCGCGCCCGCGTGGGTCGCCGTCAGCACCGGCTCGGCGAACAGCCCGTGGAGCCGCAGGCCGCCCTCCTCCCGGTAGGCCTGCCGCGCGGTGCCGCGCAGCTCGGCGACCGGGCCGGTGCCGGCCGTCAGGGCCGTGGTGAGGCCCAGCAGTTCGCGCAGGCCGGCCACCAGGTCGGCCAGCCGGTGGTCGGGGGCGCCGGACCGGGCGGCCCGGACCCGGGTCACGACGGCGACGGCCGCCGCGGCCGGGCGGTACAGGCCCGCGACCCGGGCCCGGTGGGCGGCGCGCAGGAGCTCGGCCTGGGAGACGGCGCCCGCACCGCTCACCCCGGCGGCGAGGACGGCGGCCGCGGCCCGGTGCAGGTGCCGGGCGGCCTCCAGTTCGGCGGCGGTGAGGGAGGCGGGCGCGGCCGGCCCGGCCGCCTCCCGGGCTGCCCCGGTGTCCGCCGCGCCGGCCGCTCCGGTCGGCGCGCTCGGCCCCGCCTCCCCGGTCGGCTCCGTCGGCCCTGGCGACCCTGGCGACCCTGCCGGCTCTTGCGGCCCTGGCGGCTCCGTCGGCTCCGGTGCCTCGGCGAGCGGGCAGAGGGTGACGGCCGCGGCCCGGTGCACGCAGGCCGGGGCGAGCAGGCAGCCGCAGCGGACGTCCGCCTGCTCGGCGACCGTCCCGCCCGGGGCGTGCAGGACGAGCACCGTCTCCTCGTCCACCTCCACCCGCCACTCGTCGCCCTCCCGCACCACCGGACGCTCCGCCAGCTTCGCCGCCGCACCGTCCAGCCGCTTCTGCAGCCGGGCGCTCAGCCCGGCCACCACCTCCGCGACCACCTCCGGCCGCACACCGGGCCAGTCGTTCGTCCGATCGGTCACGCTCATCGCACCTTCTCCCCCACCCAGCGGGCCAGTTCCAACGGGCTCAACGCCGCCACGGGCATTCCGGCCGCCACCAGCCGGCCCGCGACCGCCTTCGAGTAGCGGGCCGTGCCGGTGTCGTCCAGCGCCGCGCAGCCGAGCAGGTGCACACCGGAGTCCACCAGCGCGCGGGTCTGGGCCAGCAGCCCGGCGACCGGCCCGCCCTCCTCGAAGTCGCTGACCACCGCGACCAGCGTGCGGGACGGCACCGTCACCAGCTCCCGCGCGTAGCGCAGCCCGCTCGCGATGCTGGTGCCGCCGCCGATCCGTACCTCCAGCAGCAGGCTCAGCGGATCCTCCACGCGCTCCGTGAGGTCGACGACCTCGGTGGAGAACGCGACGAAGTGGGTGCTCAGCGAGGGCACCCCGGCCAGGATCGAGGCGGTCAGCGCTGCCCAGACCGTGGAGGCCTCCATCGACCCGGAGACGTCCACCACCAGGATCAGCCGCCAGTCGTTGGCCTGCCGCGCCCTGGTCCGGAACACCGGGCGCTCGGGCACGATCAGGGTGCCGCCCTCCGGCGAGGGACGGGCGGTGGCGAGATTGGCCCGGATCGTCCGGTCCAGGTCCAGCCCGCCGCCCGGACGGCGGGACGGGCGCGGCACCGCGATGCCGGTCAGGGCCGGGCGCAGCCTCGTCGCCAGCTCCCGGGTCAGTTCCTCCACCAGGCGCCGCACCAGCGGACGCAGCCGCGCCAGCCGGGCCTCGGGCAGCCCGCCCGCGTGCTCCAGGACGGTGCGCAGCAGATCGACGGACGGGCGGACCGCCGACGGGTCGACCGCCTCCAGGACGTCGGTGCGGCCCTGCGCGACGGCGGCGGCCAGCACCTCCTCCCGCAGGCCCGGGCCGAACAGCGACTCCAGTTCCTCCGCCCACTCCCGCACGCCCGGGTAGGGGGCCTCACGGCCGCCCCGGTTGCCCCGGCTGTCCGCTCCGGGGCCGGAGCCCTCGCCGTGGCCGCTGCCGTACAACTCGTCCAGGGCGGTGGCGAGTCGGGCGCCGCGGCCGGTCAGGCCACCGTTCCCGGGGCGGCCCAGGAGCAGCCGCCAGCGCTCGGCGGGGAGGAGGGCGTGCCGGTGGACCGGGTCGGCGGGGTCGGGCCGGGCGACCGCGGTGGGATCGTCGGGCTTCTCGGCCGTGTCTGCCGCGGGGGCTGCCGGTGCTGCCGGTGCTGCGGATGCCGCCGGTGCTGCCGGCAGCAGGCCGCGGCGGGCCAGTGCGGCGCGGGCCGCGAGGTCCGCACGCACCCACTCGGCCACCACCGCGGGGCCGGCCTCCTCGGGCAACGCGGTGAGCCGGGTGCCCAGGCGCTCCTCAACCAGGGCCAGCAGCCGGTCGCGGGCCGCCGGGCTGAGCGTGTCGAAGCCGCCGCGCAGCGCGGGCAACCGGTCCAGGAAAGCGCCGTCGGGCAACGAGGTGACCCGCTCCAGGACCGGCTCCAGTGCCTCCGGTGCGGCGTCGAACAGTCCCTCCGCGGCCGTCAGCAGGCCGACCAGCGAGCGCCCGAGCACCTGCCGCGTCTCCGGACCGGTCGCGCCGTCCACCCAGGAGGCCGCCCGGCCGCCCAGCACCCCGGCCGGCTCCTGCCCGAGCAGCACCCGCACCGCCCCGGCCGCTCCCCGTACCAACGGGCTTCCGTGCGTGGCGAGTTCGGCCAGCACGTACGCCAGCCGCACCCCGCCCAGCCGGTCCGCCCGCCGCACCAGCTCCACCAGTGCCCGGGCGTCCTGCGGATCGTCCGACCCGCCCAGCCCCTCCAACTGCCGTACTGCGGCAACCGTCAGGACCTCACCGGCTTCGGCCGGCGACCCGGCGGCGCGCTGCGAGTGGTCGGCACCGGCCGTGCCCTCCGCAGCGCTTGACGCTCCGCCACCGGGTGGCGCGGCAGCCGCCTCGTCGTCGCTCCCGGACGCGTGGGCGCCCTCGTCGGGTGCGGCGCCGCCCGGACCGCCGGTCGTACTCGGGGCCGCCGCCGCGTCCGGGGTGCGGACCGGGAAGTGGCCCGCGGCGAGGCGGTCCAGGAGGGCGAGGGCGTCGAGGAGTTCGGGGAGGGTGCCCGAGGCGGGGAGGGTGGTGGTGAGTCGGGTGAGGCGGTCCTCGGTGAGCACGGGGAGGGCGCAGGAGGCGGCGGCGGTGAGGCCGTCGATGATCTCGCGCGGGCCGGGGTCGGCGCCGAGGCGGATGCGCAGGGCGCCCTCGGCGGCCTGGGCGGGGGTGACGCCCCGGGTGCCGGCGACGGTCAGCATGGCCGCGGTGGCGGGCGTCCAGTGGACGCGCCAGCGGGTGCCGAGGGTTTCGGTGCCACCCGCACCGGTGCCGGCGACGGGGTCGGCGTACGGGACCTCGCAGGCGGTGAGGCGGTGGAGGAGGATCTCGCGGCGGCGGTCGAGCGGGCTGCGCAACGGGTCGAGCCGCAGGTCGCGCGGGCCCGGGTCGGCGGGGCCGGGGAGGCCGAGGTCGGCGAGCAGGGTCTCGACGGCGGGGGCGAGCCCGCTGCGCGGGGCGGCGGGGGTGGGCCGGCCGGTGCGGGTGCCGACCAGGACCTGTTCCAGGGCGCGGGCGACGGCTCGGCCGCGGCCGAGCGGTTCGCCCTGGGCCAGGACGGTCTGCACCGCTTCGACCAGTTCGCCGCGGCCGGGGGCGGCGTGGCCGCGCAACCGGGCGAGGTCACCGGCGAGGCGGACGATCTCGCGGGCGTCGGCCGGTCCGCTGGGGTGGTCCTGGGCGCGCAGGGCGGCGCAGATCCGGACGGCGGTGGTGGTGAGCGCGTCGGCGAGCCGTTCCGGATCGCCGCCGGCGTCGAGGACGGTGTGCTGCCACTCCGGGTCGCGGATGCCCGCCGGGTAGCCGGAGCGGGCGTCGAGCAGCGGGTAGGTGTACGGGATCAGGGAGAGGACGTGGCCCGGTTCGTCCGGGTGCGGCGGCTCCTCGACGGCGGGCGGCCCGTCCAGCAGGGCGGGGGCGTGGAAGGCACCGATCACGGCGGCGATCCGGCGCCCGCCGGCCGCGGCGTCCCGGATGCGGGCGCGCATCCACTCCTCGCGGCGCAGGTCGTACGGGTCGACGCCGGGGCCGGTCTCGGCGTCGTGGCGCAGTGCCCAGCCGACGAGCAGGGCGGCGCGCCGGACGGCTTCCGGGGTGGAGCCGGGGGCGGCGGTCTCGACCAGGCGGTCCCACAGGTCCTCGTCGGAGTCCCGGCCGGTGAGCCGGTGGCGCAGCGCGCCGGCCACGCCGGGCGCCTCGGCACCGGGATGCCCGGGGCCGGGTCGGCCCTCCCCGGAGCGGGCGGCGCGCCGGGCGAGCGGGAGGTCACAGGCGATCACCTCCACCCCGTTGCGCCGGGCCCACCGCAGGGCGGCCAGTTCCGGGGAGAAGTCGGCGAACGGGTAGAAGGCGGGCCCGCCCGCCTCCTCGGGCCCGGCGGGGGCGGCCGCGAGGGCGACCGGGGCTTCGGTCGCCTCGTCGGCGAGCAGGCCGAGCCAGGGCTGGAACTCGGCGGGCAGTTCGACCAGGACCGCCTCCGGCCGGGCGGCGTCGAGCAGCGCGGGGACGACCGCACTGAGGGACGGCGCGTGGTGGCGTACGCCGATCAGGTAGGGGCCCGGTCGGCCGGCGCCCGAGGCGGCCAGCCGGTCGGCCTCGGTCCGGACCCTGCGGTCCGCGTCGTCCGGGACGGGAGTCACCGCGCTGCTCATCGGATCAGGCCTCCAGTGCCGAACGGAGGTCCCACAGGGTGCGCCAGGTGCCGGCGCCCTGCTCGGCGCGGCGCCGGACCGGGCCGTCCCAGTAGCCGAGCAGACGGGCCGCGTCGGCCGGGTCGTCCTTGCGGACCACGCCGAGGAGCTGTCCGGGGAGGCGGCCGAGCAGGTCCCCGCCGTCGGGCAGGTAGGCGGCGGTGACGCCGAGCGCGGTGGCGACGGAGACCGCCTCCGCGGTGCTCATCACGGTGGACGGGCGCTCGACGTCCCAGCCCTCGGTGGAGCGGCCGGTGCGCAGGTCGCGGAAGGCGGTGACCAGGGCCTCCAGGACTGCGTCGTCGACCCCGTAGGCGGCGCCGGCCCGGGCGACGGCGACGGTCGACTGGCGGCGGACCAGGTCGACCTCGGCGGCGAGGCTGCCGATCGGGCCGACCGTCTCGAAGTTGAACCGCCGCTTGAGGGCCGCGGACATCTCGCTGACGCCCTTGTCCCGCAGGTTGGCGGTGGCGATCAGGGTGAAGCCGGCGGCGGCGTGCAGCTGTCCGTCCGGGGTGCCCGCCAACTCGGGGACGGCGATGCGCCGTTCGGAGAGCAGGGAGACCAGGGCGTCCTGCACCTCGGGCAGGCAGCGGGTCACCTCCTCGACCCGGGCGACCGCCCCGGTGGTCATCGCGGTGAGCACCGGGGAGGGGACGAGGGCCTCGCGGCTGGGGCCCTTGGCGAGCAGCAGCGCGTAGTTCCAGCCGTACTTGAGCTGGTCCTCGGTGGTGCCGGCGGTGCCCTGGACGGTGAGCGCGCTGCTGCCGCAGACGGCGGCGGCGAGCAGTTCGGAGAGCATCGACTTGGCGGTGCCGGGCTCGCCGACGAGCAGCAGGCCGCGCTCCCCGGCGAGGGTGACGACGCAACGCTCGACCAGGGCGCGCTCGCCGACGAACTTGGGCTCGATGACCAGGCCCTTGCGTCCGGCCTTGAGCTTCTCGCCGCCGCTGCCCATCACGAAGGTGACGACGGCGCGCGGGGTGAGGCGCCAGCCGGGCGGGCGCGGGCCGGCGTCGTGCGCGGCGAGGAACTCCAGCTCGGCGGCGTACTTCTCCTCCGGCGGGACGACCTGCCGCTCCGCGGGGGCCGGAACGGGCGGCGTACCGGTGGCGGTCCCGGGGGTCGTGGTCCCGGGGGTCGTGGTCTCGGTGGCGGTCATCGGCGGGCCTTCCTGCGCTTGCTGGTCTGGAGCTCTTCGTAACCGGGGGCGTCACCGTCGACGGTGCGCTGCCAGGCCCGGGCGAACAGCTCGGGAACGGGCAGGGGCGCCAGCACCGGGTGGTGGGTGGGCAGTTCGTACAGGGCGGCCTTCCAGGTCTCGGCCGGCAGGGCCGGGGACTTGGCCTCCTGCCAGCCGCCGGGCAGGAAGAGGGCGCGGCCGGCCCGGGCGCGCTTGGCCTCCAGCACCAGGTCGGTGGCGGCGAGTTCGGCGCGGGCCTTCTTCAGCCGGGCGGGCTTCCAGCCCGTCCAGCGGGCGACGTTGCGGTCGGTGGGGTCGGGCAGGGCGAGCAGCTGGAGGTAGAGCGCGGCCGCGTCCTCGCCGAGGCCGTGGGTGCGGGCCGCCTCGGCGACCAGCTCGGGGGCGGACAGCTGTGGGTTCTGCAGCCAGGCGGGGGCCTCGCCGGTGGGCGTCACCCCGGCGGCGGAGGCGGCAAGTCGCTCCGTTTCGCCGCGCAGGACGGACTCGATGGCGACGCGCTCCAGGGCGAACCAGTAGCTGTCGGAGAGCCCGTCGACCAGGTCGAGCAGCGGGTCGTCCGGGCCGCTGAGGCCGGCCGGGCGCAGCCAGACCCGCTCGAAGCCCTCGTAGCCGGGGCCGATGACGAGCGCCGGGCCGCAGCGGACCAGGCCGTCCGGGTCCGCGCCGCCCTCGGCGGGCAGCCCGAAGTGGGTGCGCAGCACGGCGGCCAGCGGGGTGCCCTTGGTGGTGCGGAGGAGTTCGAGGTCGAGCAGCAGCTCCGGGTCGGCCAGGCGCCGGCGCAGCGCGGCGGCCGCCTCGGGCAGCAGCGGGCGCAGCGGGCTGTCGGCGGGCAGGTGGTAGGCGAGCCAGCGCAGGGCGTCGACGGCCTTGTCCAGCGCGCCGGACTCGGGCACCGCGGTGATGTCCGCGGGCAGCAGCCGGGGGGTGTCCCGGCCGTCGCTGCTGAGCCGGAAGGTGGTGGCGCCGGTCAGCCAGCGCGCGCGGGCGGGGTTGAGCATCTCCTCGATGGTGGTGATGGAGACGCCCTGGACGGTGGCGTGGGCCTCCTCGGGGAGGGTGACGAGCCGTCCGAAGTGCCGGATCCAGGCCTCGGCCCCGGCGGCGACGTCGGGTCCGTCGGTCCACAGCGTCTTCGGGTCGGCGGGCATCAGGGCGCTCCAGACGGCGGCGACGCCGGCGTGGTCGTGTCCGCGCAGCCAGCTGTGGGCGGCCCTGGTCTCGGCGGTCTTGAAGCCGAACTCGGCAGGCACGTCGATGTTGCCCCAGTGCAGCAGCCCGGACGGCGGGCAGAGCAGCAGGGTGGCGCGGGTGGTGCCGATGCCGGTGAGCGCGGAGAAGGCGGCGGCCCGGTCCGCGTCCCAGGGGACGGTGCCGCTCAGCGCGGCGGCCTGCCGGAACGCGGTCGCCCAGGTGGCGTCGACCCGCTCCTCGGTGCCGCGCTCGGAGACGGTGGTGAAGTGCGCGACGGGGCCGAACTCGCCGCTGGGGTCGTGGTCGGCGGCGAGCCAGTGGACGGTGCCGTCGTAGTTCCGGCCCCGGTGGCCGAGGATGACGACGGTGCGGTCGCCGTGGCGCAGCACCTCGCCCTGGCGGTGGGTGGCGGGCCGGCCGGTGGTGTCGCGTTCCGCCGGTTCGGAGAGGACGATCTCGCGCAGGGTCGCACCGCGGTCGGCGAGCGGGGCCCCGGTGAGTTCGTCGATCAGCAGGAGCAGCGAGGGGCGGTGGGCCGTCCGGGTGAGCGGGGAGGCCACGGCGTGGGCGAGGACGTCGATCCGGCCGAGCAGCCCCAGCCAGCCGTGGTTGGCGTCGCCCCCGCGCAGGGTGACGGTGACCGGGGTGCTCCAGCCCTCGGCGCTCGCGGCGGGCGGGGCGGCCAGGACGGCGGTGACGGCGCGCAGGTTGTTGAGTACCCAGCACTGGTCGGAGCTGCCCCAGCCGCCGCCGAAGCCGTCGAGCTCGGGCAGGACCCCGCGGACGGCGTCGCGCAGCTCGTAGTCGCGGCCGTGCTCGGGCTGCCAGACGGCGGCCTCCGCCTTGGTGGGGCGCTCGGCGTCCGGCTGCGGGACGAAGCGGGCGGCCCTGTCCAGCAGGTCTGCGGCGGCGCGGGCGAGCCCGGCCACGCCGGCGAGCAGCAGCGGGTGCGCGATCCCGGGCAGGACCGTGCCGACCGCCTCGACGGGCAGGGTGTGGCGGGCCTCGCCCCGCTGGGCCACCGGGCGCCGGACGCCCTGGACCGTCAGCCAGCGCTGCTCGTCCTCCGGGACGGGCTCGGGGTCGACGGGCCAGGCGAGGTCGATCAGCCGGGCGGCCTGCCCGGTGGTCACGGTGCGCAGCACCCGGGAGCCGGCCTCGTCGCGGGGGCGCAGGGCGTGCCAGTGGTCGTACGGCGGGATCAGCGCGGTGCCGGCGGCGGCGAGGTCGCCGCCGCGACAGGGGCGCAGGTCGGTGGTGCGGGCCGAGCGGTCGGTGAGGTCGGGCAGGTTGAGGGAGTAGTGGTCGTCGCTGTCGTGGCTGACCACCGGGGCGGCTTCGCCGGGCAGGGTGAGCCGGCCGACCGGCACGGTGTCCGTCCGCTGCCGGCCGTCCAGCGGCAGGACGATCCGTCCGCCGTCGGCGGTGAAGGTGGTGACGGCGCGTCCGGCGTCGGCGCGGACCCAGCTGCCGAGGACGGTGCCGTCGGTGCCGAGCGGGGTGCCCTCCAGTCCGGGCTGCAGCGGCAGCAGGCGGGTGCGGTCGGTGACGAGCCGGCCGGCCCCGGCGGTGGCGGCGATCACGGGCGGTTCGGCGATCCGGCCCAGGGTGCCGGTGGCCGGGTCGAGTTCGCGCAGGACGCGGCTGCCGTCGGTGGCGTGGCGCAGCGTCCAGTGGCCGGTGCCGTCGCCGAGGACGTGGCGTTCCTCGGGCATCCGGGTGTCGCCGGGGTGCAGCGGGCGCTCGCCGGTGGTGCGGCCGCCGCCGGACAGCGGGAGCGAGGGGGCCTCCGGAGAACGCTCGCCGTAGTAGTAGCCGGCGATGCTCTGGCCCTCCAGGAGGAAGGTCTGCTCCGGCCGTCCGGACCAGTAGGCCCGCTGCTCGCCCTCCTCGTACCAGACGACGAGGAGTTCGCCGTCGACGAAGCGCAGTCGGGGCCGGTTGCGGGTGCCCTGCAGCGGGGGCACCCGCAGGGTGTGCTCCAGCAGGATGCCGTCCGGGCCGACCACGACGGCCCGGTCGAGGCGGGCGAGGACGAGGTACGGCCAGGCGTCCTCGACGATCAGGTCGTTCAGGCCCCGGGGGCGGTGGCCGGGGGCGGTGACCGGGAGGGCGTCGGCGGCGGGCGGGTCGGCGAGCTTGGCGAGCGCGTCCTCCAGGGCGGGCCAGCCGAGTTCGTCGAGGATGCCGGTGGTGAGGGCGCCGGTGAGCAGGCCGGTGACGTCGAGTGCGGCGATCCGCTCGGCGGCGGCCGGGGCGACCGTGCGGATGGCGGTGCGGTGCTGGCCCAGGGCGCGGACCAGGTCGGCGGCGGCGGCCAGGCCGCGGGCGGCGGCGACCTCGTCGGCGCGGGCCTCGGCCCACTCCGCGAACAGCTCGTTCAGCAGCGGCAGCGCGGGGGCCTGGCGCTTGACGGCCGTGTCCCAGGCGCCCGGGGTGGCGCGGCGCAGCAGCGGCCGGAAGCGGTCGTCGGCGGCGACGGCCGCGAGGCCGGGGCTGTCCGCGCCGGTCTGGGCGACCCAGTCGCGCAGGTCGAAGCCGAGGCCGGCGGGCGGGTCGGCGACCGGGACGCCGGCGGCGAGCAGGAGCTCCAGCAGGTCGATGCGGGTGTGGCTGGCGCGGACGCCGGTGAAGAGGTCGACCGGGACGGCGTCGGCGCGCAGCCGCTCGACCATCCGGCGGGCCAGGGCGAGGGTGGCCGGGCAGCTGGGCCGGCTGCGCCAGCCGCGGCCGAGGTGGTGGCTCCAGCGCTGGAGCCAGGCGGCGGCGGGTTCGGCGCCCTCGGCGCGCGGGCCGGTGAGCAGTTCCTCGGCGCCGGTGGCGGTGAGGACCTCCAGCCAGGTCGCGTCGTACGGGAAGTCGGAGCCGGAGCCGCCCGGGTCGGGCAGCAGCTCCAGCAACCGGGTGCGGACGGCGGCGTCGCGCCGGCCGAGGTCGAGCAGCGCGCCGTGCCAGGACTTCCAGAACGCGGCGGGTGCCCGGTTGACCGCCGGGGAGTCCAGCAGTTCGGCGAGCAGGGCCTGTTCGTGCTCGGTGCGGTCCAGTCCGGCGGCCCGGATCAGGGCGCGGGCGTCCTCGGCGACCCCGGCGTACGGGGCCATGCCGGCCGCGGAGCGTTCGGTGCACAGCTGGCGGAAGCGCTGCCAGGCGGTCAGCGGGTCGAGCCGCTGGGCGAGCTCCTTGACGTACTGGCGCAGGGACTTGACGGTGAGCGCGCCGGCCAGGGCGAACTCCAGGAAGACGGCGCGCAGCCGCTCCTCGTCCACCGTCAGGCCGTGGGTGCGCTCGGCCTCGCGGGCCTTGCCGAACCAGGCGGCGGCGTAGGTCTGGTTGCCGCAGCCGAGGAAGATCCGGCCGACCTCCTCGCAGAAGGTGGGCAGGAAGTGCGGGACGGCGCGGCCGAGGCGGGTGGCGAGCGCGTCGAAGCCGTCCTTGGCGGCGCCGGGCTTGGAGGTGGCCTGGCGGGCCAGCCGCTCCATCTCCTTGACCAGGGCGAGCGCGTGGTGACCGTTGGCCGGGTCGTGGACCAGCGCCCAGGCGGGGAAGCCGAGCGCCTCCTGGCGGACCTGGCCGACCTCGACGGGCTCGGCGTCGGGCGTCAGGCCGAGGAAGTCGAGGGCGAGGTCCTCGGCCCCGCCGAGCGCGCCGGGGACGAGCCGGACGATCCGGCGGCCGTCGAGCGCGGGGTGGGCGTAGGTGCGGGCGGTGAGGAGGTCGGCGGCGCTGTCGGGGCGGCCGGCGTCGGCCAGGGTGCCGGTGGGCAGCACGGCCCCGGCGTCGAGCAGGGCCTCGGGCGTGGCGGTCGCCGCCGGGCCGGTGGTGGTGTTCGAGCCGGTGGCGGTCATGCGGCGTCCTCCCCTTCGATGGTGCGGCCGGCGTGCAGGGCGGCGGCCATCCGCATGCCCTCGGACCAGGCGACCGGTCCGACCTCGGTGAGCGGCAGGGCCCGGCCGTCGGGGCCCGCCCAGCTGAGCGCCCCGGTCTCGCAGGCGTCGTACTCGTAGTAGTCGCCGACCCAGACCCGGGCCTCGACGGTGCGTCCGCCCTCGGTGATCGACTGGACGGCGGAGCCGCCGCGCACCCGGCAGCCGAGTCGGTTGCAGCGGCCGACCAGCTCGCGCAGCTCGCGGTAGCGGCCGCCGGCGTAGGTGGTGATCTCGGTGCCGCCCGGCAGCTCCGCCGGTCGGTGCCAGACCTCGCGGTAGAGCTGCTGGACGCGCTGGGAGACGCCGAGTTCGACGGCGAACTCGCGCAGTTCGTCGAGGTCCTCCAGGAGGACGGGGTGCGGTATCAGGACCTCGCCGTCGGTGAGGCGGACGGTGTCGCCGTCCAAGTCGACCAGGCCGAGGCCGCGCTCGGCGTCCGCGCCGCGCAGGAAGCCGGCGACCGCGCCGTCCGCGCCGGTGACCACCAGGTCGCGCAGCACGGCCTGCCAGGCCGCGTCGGGCCACACGGCGGTGATCACCGCGGCGGGCACCGGCAGCGAGCGCACCATCCAGCGCTCGACGTCGTCCAGGCAGCTCCGCTCGTGCGCGGACAGCCACTCGGCGAGCTGCTTGAGCTGGGTGACCACCGGGTCGTCACCGAGCTTCGACGGAACGGACTTGAGCTCACGGCCGGCCGCGTTGCGGCACACCACCCGGCCCTCACCGTCGAGTGCGACGCGGTACCCTCCCGCGCCCGTCTCCACCCATGCCACGGCCGTACTCCTCCCACCGGGGAACCACCCGGGAACCACGTCTCGATCGCCTGCTGACCAGCGATGCGAGGAACGTAGCGAGGCCCACTGACAACGCGCCGGGCAGGGTGGAGACGACCGGGGGAAGGGAAGTCGAAACCGCTCGAACGGGTGATCGAAGCAGTGCCGGGCTCGGGCGGAGGGAGCGGCCGCGCCGGCCCGCCGAAGGGCCCGCGCCCACGGCGAGCACGGCGAAGGCGGCGAGCACGGCGGCTACGGCGAACACGGCGAACACGGCGGAGGCAGCAACCCCGGCGAGCACGGCGAAGGCGGCGCCGTCCGGAAGGAACGGCGCCGCCCGACCGGCCGCGCGGGCGTCAGCCCACCGGCGCCCGCGGCACGATGACCGGCGCGCCGTCCCCCGGCGCCGTGAGGACGTGGCTGTCGATGTCGTACAGCGCCCGCACCAGCGGCGCGTCCACCACCTCGCGCGGCGGCCCGCAGGCCACCACCGCGCCGTCGCGCAGGGCGACCAGCAGGTCCGCGTAGCGGGCGGCCGCCGCGAGGTCGTGCAGCACCATGACCACCGTCCGTCCGTCCGCCGCGACCCGGCGGACCAGCTCCAGGACCTCCACCGCGTGCCCGAGGTCGAGCGCGCTGGTCGGCTCGTCGAGCAGGACGACCGGGGTGTCCTGGGCCAGCACCATGGCGAGCCAGCAGCGCTGGCGCTGGCCGCCCGAGAGGCGGTCGAGCCGGCGGTCGGCGAGTTCCTCGACGCCGGTGGCGCGCAGGGCCGCGGCGGTGAGCCGCTCATCGTCGGGCGACCACTGGCGGAACAGGCCCTGGTGCGGGTGGCGGCCGTAGCGGACGAGTCCGGCGACGGTGACCGCCTCCGGTGCTTGCGGGCTCTGCGGCAGCAGCGCGATCCGGTGGGCGGCCTGACGCGGGCGCAGCCGCCACACGTCCTCGCCGCCGACCAGGACCCGGCCGCCGTCCGGCCGGTGCAGCCGGGCGACGGCCCGCAGCAGGGTGGACTTGCCGCAGCCGTTCGGCCCGACCACGGCCACCACCTGCCCGGCCGGGACGGTGAGGTCGACCCCGCCGAGCACCGGGCGCCCCGGGCCGTAGCCGGCGGTGAGCCCCTCGATCGTCAACTCCATGGCAGCCTCCCCCGGTCCGGCCCCGCTCAGTTCCCGCCGAGCGCCTTGCCGAGGTCGCCGATGACGACGTCGGCCGCGAGCGGGCCGCCCCGGGTGGACCAGACCGAACCGTCCACGGTGACGACGTGGTTGTTCTTCACCGCGTTCAGCTCCTGGTACGCGGGCTTGGACTGGACGTCCTTGAGCGCGGACCTGCCGTCGTCGGTGAGGGTGGACAGGAACAGCCAGTCGCCGTCGATCTCGGAGAGCTTCTCCAGGCTGAGCGCCGGGCTGTGCGCGTTGCCGTCCTTGTCCTGCGCCGCCGGGCGGGTGAGGCCCATGTCGAGGGCGACGCCGGCGGCGAACTGCTTCTTCTCCATCCAGCTCGGGCCGGTGGGGTTCCAGCGGACGATCGAGACGGCGGCGCCCTTGTTCCCGGTGAGTCCGGCGCCGGCCTTGGCGGCCTTGGCCTCGTAGTCGCCGATGACCTTGTTGGCCTGGTCGAGCTTGTTGACGGCGTTGCCGATGCCCCGGAAGGCCAGCTTCCAGTCGTCGGTGGGCGCCATGGTGACCAGGGTGGCGGGGGTGATCTCGCGCAGCTGCTTGAGCACCTGTTCGTCCTGCATGTCACCGGCGAGGATGAGGTCGGGCTTGGCGGCGATCACCTTGTCCATCACCGGCTGCAGCAGGTTGCCGACCACCGGCACGCCCTGGACCTTGTCCTTCAGGTACGCGGGCGGCTCGTTGAGGCCCTGGCCGTTGGTGATGCCGGCCGGCTTGACGCCGAGGGCGAGCACCGCGTCGAGGTCCTCCTGGGTGAGGGTGACGATCCGCTTGGGTTCCGCGGGGACCTCGACGGCCTTGCCGGTGGCGTCCTTGACGGTCCGCTTGCCGCCGCCCGCCGCGTCCGCCGCCGGGGCGGAGGGGGCGGCCGAGGAGGAGCCGGAGGAGCCCGAGGAGCCGCAACCCGTGAGCAGGAGGGCGGCCGCCCCGGTGACGGCCAGCGCCTGGGCCGCGCGGCGGCGGACGGGGCTGAGCGGGCGGCGGGCGAACGGCATGGGTGCCTCCGGGCAACGGTGGTACGTGAGTTGGGCGGCGTCCGGGCAGCGCGGTGCGACGGGGTGCCCGGTGCGGGACCCTGCGGGACGGCTCGGCCATTAGGTTAGCCTTACCTTATGACATTGTCGCAAGCGGGCGTGCACGCAGCGTCCCCCGCCACCGCGCCGGACGAACCGCCGCCGCGGAAGGACCCCCGCCGGGCCGGGGCCGGCCGTCCCACCTGGCCGGTCGCCGTCGGAGCGGTGGCACTGCTGCTCGCCCTGGCCGCGCTCTCGCTGTCGGTCGGCGCCGGCGAGGTCGGCCCCGGCCGGGTCCTGGACTACGTGCTGGACCGCGGCGGCGCCCGCGCCGACGGCCGGCTCGCCCTCGTCGTCGGCGACCTGCGACTCCCCCGCACCCTGACCGCCCTGCTGGTCGGCGCCGCCCTCGGCGTCGCCGGCGCCCAACTGCAGTCCGTCACCCGGAATCCGCTCGCCGAGACCGGCCTGCTCGGCGTCAACGCCGGCGCCTCGCTCGGCGTCGTCCTCGGCATCGCCGTGCTCGGCGTGCAGACCTCCTACGGGTACCTCGCCTTCGCCTTCGGCGGCGCGGTGCTCGCCAGCACGCTCGTCCTGCTGATCGCGGGCAGCCGGGGCGGCGGATCGCCCATGCGGCTCGTCCTGGGCGGCTCGGCGGTCGGCGCGACCTTCGGCGGACTCACCGGCGTCCTGATCGTCAACTCGCCCGAGGCGTACGACCGCTACCGGGTCTGGGTGCTCGGATCGCTGTCCGGGGTGGAGGGCTGGACCACGCTGCGCCGGCTCGCCCCCGTCCTCGCCGTCGGCTTCCTGCTCGCCCTGCTCACCACCCGGCCGCTCACCGCCCTCGCACTCGGCGACGACCTCGCCCGCGGCCTCGGCCACCGGCCCGGCGCCACCCGCGCGGCGGTCGCCGCCGCCGTCACCCTGCTGACCGCCTCCGCGGTCGCCCTGGCCGGGCCGATCTCGTTCCTCGGTCTGCTCGCCGGATTCCTCGCCCGCGCCGTCGCCGGCCCGCGGGTCGGCCGACTGACCCTGCTCGCCGGGCTGTTCGGCGCCGCCGTGCTGACCGGCGCCGACGTCCTGGCGCGCGTCGTCGCCCGGCCCTTCGAAGCGCCGGTGTCGGTCATCGTCGCCCTGGTCGGCGCCCCGGCCCTGATCGCCATCGTCCGCTCCCGGCGCTCCGCCGCCCTCGTCCTGACCGACCCGGCCGAATCCGCCGCACCGCCCGCCCGCCGCACCGAACCGCCCGCCCCCAAACCGGACCTGGCCCTGCGGTACGGCGCCTGGTCGCTGCTGCTCCCCCGCCGGGCGCTCGCCGCCTCGCTCGGCCTCACCGCCGCGCTGCTCGCCGCCGTCGTCGTCTCCGCGCACGCCGGGCAGGGCGAACTCGGCCTCGGCCGCACCTTCCAGGCCGTGTTCGGCTACGGCGACCGCCTCGACGTCCTGCTGGTGCAGAAGTTCCGGCTCGGCCGGATCGTCGCCGGGCTCGCCGCCGGAGCCGCGCTCGGCCTGGCCGGCTGCCTCACCCAGACCCTCGCCCGCAACCGCCTCGCCACCCCCGAGCTCCTCGGCGTCAACGACGGCGCGACCGCCGCCGTCCTGATCTCCGCCACCGCCTCCGGCACCTTCGGCGCCTGGTGGGCCGGACCGCTCGGCGCACTCGCCGCCGTCCTCGTCGTCACCCTGGTCTCCGGCGGGCTCGGCGCGCGCGGCTACCGGGTGCTGGTCGTCGGGCTCGCGATGTCCGCCCTCGCCTCGGCGGTCGTCCAGGTCGCGCTCGCCCGCCGCTCGCTC
This sequence comes from Kitasatospora sp. NPDC059599, assembly GCF_042735125.1. Taxonomy (NCBI): domain Bacteria; kingdom Bacillati; phylum Actinomycetota; class Actinomycetes; order Kitasatosporales; family Streptomycetaceae; genus Kitasatospora; species Kitasatospora sp. NPDC059599. Next base: position 28,866 of record NZ_JBHWCL010000013.1, read on the forward strand.
AACTCGGCCGGCTCGCTGTACGTCTGGACCTCCGGCAGCCTCAACGGGCGGGACTACGCGATCGCCGCGCCCGTCCTGACCGGGCTCGCGGTGCTGGTGCCGCTCGCCCTGGTGGTGGCCCGACGGCTGGCCGTGCTGCGCTTCGACGACAACGTCGCCTCCGCGCTCGGCGTCGATCCCGGCCGGGTCCGGCTCGTCTGCCTGCTGCTGGCCGTCGCCCTGGCCGGGCTCGCGGTCGGCGTCTGCGGACCGGTCGGCTTCGTCGCCCTGGCCGCGCCCGTGATCGCCGGACGCCTCGCCGGGCCCGCCCGCGTCCCGGTCCTCGGCTCGGCGCTGACCGGCGCCCTGCTCGTCGTCCTCGCGGACACCCTCGGGCGGGTGCTGATCGGCGGGGTCGAGATCCCCGTCGGCATCGTCACCACCGTCCTCGGCGGTCCGTTCCTGCTCTGGGTGCTGCTCGGCCGCAAGGGCACCCCCGCGTAAGCCCCTCCAGGAGTCCACACCATGGAAACCCCGCCCCTCGTCGCCCCCGACCCCGTCGACCCCGCCTACCGCCTGGTCACCCTCACCCACCGGGGCGGACCGTGCGACGGCGTCCTCGCCCTGCTCCACACCGTGACCGACAAGGACCGCCACGCCGGCGACCTCACACCACACCTGATGACACGTCGGGACGACGGCTCGTGGACGATCACCTACCGGCTGCGCGCCGACCACCGCGCCTCCTACCAGCTCCACCCCTTCCACGGCGACGCCCCCGGCACGGCCCGCCCCGACTGGCTGCACGTCCTCGACCACGCCCGCCCCGACCCGTGCGACACCGAACCCCGGCTGCCCGCCCGCGACGGCCGCCACCCGGCCTCGGTGCTCAGCCTGCCCGACGCTCCCGCACAGCCCTACGTCCGGCGGCGCGAGGACGTGCCGCGCGGCCGGACGGTGCCGCACACGGTCGCCGGCCGGCGGGTCGACGTCCACCTGCCGGCCGGCCACGGGGACGGCCCCCACCCGGCGGCCTTCCCGGTGGCCGTCCTGCTCGACGGCGAGATGTGGGGCGAGGTGCTGTCCGTCGGCGACACCCTCGACAACCTGACGGCGGACGGCGCGATCCCGCCCACCGTCGCCCTGCTCGTGCACACCATGGGCCCAGGCCGGCCCGACGACCTCAGCTGCAACCCGGCCTTCGTCGACCTCCTCGCCGACCGCCTCCTCCCTTGGGCCGCCCAGGAGTTCGGCGCGACCACCGACCCGACCCGCACCGTGATCGCGGGCCAGAGCGCCGGCGGGCTCACCGCCGCCTACGCCGCCTACCGACGGCCCGAACGCTTCGGCAACGCGCTCTCCCAGTCCGGCTCCTTCTGGTGGCCGGACGAGACGGAGTTCGACGAGGGCAGCGAATGGCTGACCCGGCGGTTCGCGACCGAGGAACGACGGGCCGCCCGCTTCTACGTCGAGGTCGGGCTGCAGGAGTGGATGCTGCTCACCCAGAACCGGCACCTGCGGGACGTGCTCGTGGCGCGCGGCTACGACCTCGCCTACCGCGAGTTCAACGGCGGTCACGACTACGCCTGTTGGCGCGGAGGGCTGGCGGACGGACTGGCGCACCTGCTCGGGTCACCCGAAAGGACGAAGTAGGGCCGGGCCGCCCACCCGCCCGGCGGCCGGGCCCCTAACGTTCGGGGGACCGGCCGTCCGGGGCGGACGAGCGGACGACCTGACGGGAGAAGCCATGACCACCGGTGCGCCGGTCGCCCGCCCGCTGGAGGCGCGGTGGATCCACGGGTCCCCGTCGGCGAAGCACAACACGGACCCCGAACTCCAGGTCCACGCCTACGACGAGCACACCGTCATCCTGCGGCAGAACAAGGCGATCCACTACGAAGCGCCGTTCCTCTACCTGCTGTTCGGGGCGGACCGTGCCCTGCTGCTGGACACCGGCGCCACCGCCGAGCCCGAGTTCCTCCCGCTGCGCGCAGTCGTCGACGGGCTGGTCGACCGGTGGCTCGCCCGCAACCCCCGCGACGGCTACGAACTCCTCGTCCTGCACACCCACGACCACGACGACCACGTCGCGGGCGACCGGCAGTTCGACGGCCGCCCCGCGACGACCGTGGTGGGCGCGCACGTGGACGCCGCCTGGCCGTACTTCGGCTTCGACCGGGACCCGGATGCGGTCGCCACCGTCGACCTGGGCGGCGGACGCGTCGTGGAGTGCCTGGCCACCCCCGGACACCACGCCTCGGCCGTGACCTACTACGACCCGTGGACCGGCTTCCTGCTCACCGGCGACACCGTCTACCCCGGCCGGCTCTACATCGACGACTGGCCCGCCTTCCGCCGCAGCGTCGACCGCCTGATCCGCTTCACCGCCACCCGCCCGGTGACCCACGTCCTCGGCTGCCACATCGAGATGACCCGCCACCCGGGGCTCGACTACCCCGCCGGCACCACCTACCAGCCCCACGAGGCGCCCCTGCAGCTCACCCCCGACCACCTCCACCAGATCCGCGCCGCCCTCACCCGCCTCGGCGACCGGCCCCGCCGGCACCGGCTGCCGGACCTGATCCTCTGGCCCGAGGACTGAGCCGGGCCCGGCGGGGCGGCACGGAGGGGCGGCGGGGCGAGGCGGCGCGGCGGGATCAGTCCCGGTACGGCACGAGCCGGGACCGGAGGGGCGGCGGGGTCAGTCCCGGTACGGGACGAGCCGGGCCAGGTCCAGCTCGAAGCCGAACGGCTCGGGGATCCGGAGGGTCTCACCGAACTCCCGTTCCGTCCGGGTGTGGTAGCGGTCGCGGTTCGGCTCGGAGAACAGCGTCACGGTCTTCTGCCGGGGGTCCACGATCAGGTAGAGCGGGAATCCCATCCGCGGGTAGTCGCGGACCTTCCCGGTCCAGTCGTTCTCGGGATTGGACGGCGAGACGATCTCGACCGCGACCAGGGCCAGTTCGGCGGGGACCTCACGGCCCAGCTCGATGACCTCCTCGGGCAGGTAGGTGAGGTCGGGGTTCCGCACGGAGCCGACCTCCGGCGAGGAGAGGTCGCTGTTCCCGGACGGGAAGTAGCCGGGCGGGCAGTACGCCTCGAACTGGCGCTGGACGATCGCCAGGTTCAGCTGGTGGATCGGGGACGGCGAGGCCTGCATGACGATGAGGTCGCCGGACAGTTCGACCTTGTAGCCGTCCGGGAGGCTGCGACGGGCCTCTTCCAGCAGGCGGTAGCGCTCAGGGTTCATGCGGGCTCCTCCGGTGCTCCGATCACCGTAACGGCAGCCGGGGCACCGGAGGAGACGGTCCCGCGCCCCGTCAGTCCTCCGGGGGCGGCCCCGGGGCCTCGGCGGGCAGGCGGGTGGCGAGGAGGGCGCCGGCGGCGACCAGCAGGGCCGTCAGCAGGAGGGCGAGCCGGTAGGGGGTGGTGCCGGAGTCGGCGGGCCAGGCGCCGATGAGGGCGGCGGTGGCGGCGATGCCGAGGGCGCCGCCGAGGGTGCGCAGGATGGTGAACAGGCCCATCGCGCGGCCCATGGCGGGCGGGGGCACGTCGGCGAAGCCGGCGATCTGCACGGTGAGGACGGCGGTGCCGAGGATCAGGCCGACACCGAACATCAGGGCCCGGACGAGCCACGGGTTCTCCGCGTAGCCGAGCGCGGCGAGGACCGCGGCGGCCAGCAGCAGGCCCGGTAGGGCGAGTCGGCGTGAGCCGAGGCGGGGCAGCAGGCGGTCCACCACCTGGGAGGCGGCCATCAGGCCGATCGCCTCCGGGAAGACGCTGAGGCCGGCGTCGAGGGCGGAGGCGCCGAGGGCCGCCTGGTAGAGCAGCGGGAGGGCGAACAGCGCGCCCATCAGTCCGGCCGAGGTGAGCAGCGCCAGCCAGCCGGCCGCGCCGAAGGTCCGGTCGGCGAGCAGTCGGAGGTGCACCAGCGGCTCCCCGGAGCGGAGTTGGTGCCGGACGGCGGCGGCCAGCAGCACCAGGCCCGCGATCCCGCCGAGGGCGACGCCCGGGGAGGACCAGCCGTGGGCCGGGCCGAAGCCCAGCGCGTAGGTCAGCAGGCCGAGGCCGGGGGTGGCGAGCAGGAAGCCGGTGGTGTCGAAGCGGCCGGCCGGGGGCTCTTCGGCGCCGCGCAGGCCGAGCAGGCCGATGGCGACGGCCGCCGCCCCGATCGGCACGTTGACCAGGAACAGCCAGTGCCAGGACAGGTGCTCGGTGAGGAAGCCGCCGAGCGGCGGCCCGAGGGCGGGCATCAGCGCGGTGGGGACGATCAGGATCCGGCCGAGGCCGGCCCGCTCGTGCGGGGCGAAGGCCCGGAACAGCAGCGTCATCCCGACCGGGGTGAGCAGTCCGCCCGCCACGCCCTGGCCGGCGCGCGCGGCCGCCAGCGATCCGAGGCCGGGGGCGGCGGCGCACAGGGCGGAGGCGAGGGTGAAGGCGGCGAGCGCGCCGAGGAAGACCCGTTTCACGCCGTACCGGTCGCCGAGCCAGCCAGCGACCGGGAGACCGAGGGCGAGGCCGACCAGGAAGGCGGTCTCGACGGCGTTGGCCGCCGACACCGGCCGGCCGAAGTCCTCGGCGATGGTGAACAGCGCGGGGTTGACGATGGTCGAGTCCAGGCCGTTCATGCACATCGCGGCCGTGTAGACGACGACCACCGCGGCGCGCCCCGCAAGCAGGGGGCGCGCCGGGGCCTGGGCCGCGGGGGCCTCGGGAGGGGTCACAGGGCGGTCCAGTGCGCGGTGATCCACTCCAGGGCGGCGGCCCGCTCACACGGGCCGTGGGCGACGTCCCAGCCGGCCGGGACGGCGGCGAAGGCGGGCCAGAGGGAGTGCTGGCCCCCGGGGTTGACGAGGGCGAGGAACTCGCCGTCGGCGTCGAAGGGGTTGGCGGGGGCGTCACTCATCGGAGGCGTTCTCCATCGTCGGTCTTCTCCAGGTGGTCGGCGATCACGCTCGCGATGTGCGCGATCGGGGCGGGCAGGGTCATGTCCTTGTGGGAGCAGGCCACGTCGGTGTTGGCGATCCGGCCGGTCACGTACGGGGTCCACAGCTCGGGCACCAGGGCGTCGTCGATGGTGTCGACGGTGGCGCGGAAGAACAGCACGTCGCCGTCGAAGCGACGGTGGTCGTAGCCGCGCACCAGGTGGTTGGTGTTGAGGTAGATCCGGTTGAGCGCGGCCACGGTCGCGTCGTCGAGTCCGGCGAGCGGGCTGCCCTCGCGGCGCAACAGCTCGGTGACGGCGTCGAGTTCGAGCGGCCGGCCGGCGAGGTCGGCGGGGCCGTAGCCGCCCATGGTGAGCAGTGCCTCGAGTGCCTCGGCCTGGTCGGGGACGGGCAGCTCGCGGAAGCCCTCGGCGGGGTAGGCGTCCAGGATGGCGAGCAACTCGACGTCCTGGCCGACTTCCCGGAGCCGGACGGCCACCGCGTGCGCGATGATCCCGCCGGTGGACCAGCCGAGCAGCCGGTACGGCCCCTCGGGCTGGACCTCGCGCAGCCGGTCGGCGTAGTGCGCGGCCAGGTCCTCCAGGGTGGCGGGCAGCGGTTCGGCGGCGGTGGCGGCGCCGACGCCCTGCGCCTGGAGGCCGTAGATCGGGACGTCGCCGGGCAGGTGGCGGATCAGGCCGGTGTAGCACCAGCCGAGGCCTCCGGCCGGGTGCACGGCGAACAGCGGGCGCTGCCGTCCGGGGGCGACCGGCCGCAGCGGGAGCAGGACGTCCAGGGCGTCGGTGTCGTCGGTGCCGGCCGCGAGTGCGGCGTCGAGGGCGGCCACCGTGGGGGCCTGGAAGAGCGTGCCGATGCCGACGTCCAGTCCGAGCACCTCGCGGATCCGCCCGGCGAGGCGCACGACCAGCAGCGAGTGCCCGCCGAGGGCGAAGAAGTCGTCCTCGACGCCGACCGAGGCCGTGCCGAGCACCTCGGCGAAGAGTTCGCACAGCTGCTGTTCGCGCGGGGTGCGCGGCGGCCGGCCGGCGCCCGCGGCCGGGGCCTCGGGGGCGGGCAGGGCGCGGCGGTCGAGCTTGCCGTTGGCGGTGAGCGGCAGGCGGTCGAGCAGGACGACGGCGGACGGCACCATGTGGACGGGCAGTCCGGCGGCGGCGTGGGCCCGCAGATCGTCGGGCGTCGGGCCGTCGGCCACCGCGTAGGCGACCAGCCGCTTGTCCCCCGGCACGTCCTCGCGCACCACCACGGCGGCGTCGGCGACGGCGGGGTGGGCGGCCAGCACGGCCTCGATCTCGCCGAGTTCGATCCGGAAGCCGCGCAGCTTGACCTGCTGGTCGGCGCGGCCGAAGTACTCCAGGACGCCGTCGGCGCGGCGGCGGGCGAGGTCGCCGGAGCGGTACATCCGGGTGCCGCGTTCACCGAACAGTGCGGCGTACGGGTCGGCGACGAAGCGGGTGGCGGTGAGCTCGGGGCGGCCGAGGTAGCCGCGGGCCAGGCCCGCCCCGGCCACGTACATCTCGCCGGTGACGCCGGGCGGGACGGGCTGCAGGTGCCGGTCGAGGACGTAGACGCGCAGGTCGGGGATGTTGACGCCGATGGTGCTGCTGCTTCCGGCGGCGGCGCTCGCCCGGTCGAGGGCGACGTACGAGACGTGCACGGTGGTCTCGGTGATGCCGTACATGTTGACCAGGGTCGGCGCGTCCTCGGCGTGCCGGGAGTACCAGTCGTCCAGGCGGCCGAGTTCCAGCGCTTCGCCGCCGAACACCACGTAGCGCAGGGCGAGTTCGCTGCCGGGGCGGTCCCGGTCGGCGGCGCTGAGCTGGTAGAACGCGGACGGCGTCTGGTTGAGCACGGTGACGCGTTCGCGGGCGAGCAGGTCGAGGAAGGCGGCCGGGTCGCGGCTGACCAGGTGCGGGACGACGACGAGCCGGCCGCCGTGCAGCAGGGCGCCCCACAGCTCCCAGACGGAGAAGTCGAAGGCGTAGGAGTGGAAGAGCGTCCAGACGTCGTCCGCGTCGAAGCCGAACCAGTGGTCGGTGGCGGTGAACAGCCGGACCACGTTGCGGTGGGTGACGGGTACGCCCTTGGGACGGCCGGTGGAGCCCGAGGTGTAGATGACGTACGCGGTGTCGTCGGCGCGCAGCGGGCGGGTGCGCTCGTGCGGGGCGAGCGGCACGGCCGGGTACCGCTCGGCCTCCGGTCCGTCGACGAGGAGTCGGCGCACGTCGTGGGCGGGCAGTCGGGGCGCGGTGTCGCGATCGGTGAGCAGGGCGGCGGGGGCGGCGTCGGCCAGCATGTAGGCGAGCCGGTCGGCCGGGTAGTCGGGGTCGAGGGGCAGGTAGGCGGCGCCGGACTTGGCCACGGCCAGCAGGGCGACGACGAGTTCGAGCGAGCGCGGCAGGGCGAGGGCGACGATGGTGCCGGGGCCGATGCCCTCGGCGGCCAGCAGGCGGGCCAGCCGGTCGGCGCGGGCACCGAGTTCGGTGTAGTCGAGCCGGTCGCCGAGGTGACTCACGGCGATGGCTTCCGGGTTGGCCGCGGCGGCCGCCTCGAACAACTCGGGCAGGGTGGCGTCGGGCGCGGCGGCGTCGGGAGCAGTGGCGTCGGGAGCGGCGGTTCCGGGAGCAGTGGCGTCGGGAGCGGCGGCGGCCGGGCCCGCCGGGGCCGGGCCGGCGTTCCACTCGACCAGGGCACGCAGCCGCTCCTCCTCGCCGATCAGCGGGAGCCGGCCGATCGGGGTGTCGGGGGCGGTGGCGGCGGCGGTGAGCAGCCGGGTCAGGCGTTCGCCGAGGGCGGCCACGGTGGTGGCGTCGAAGAGGTCGGTGCGGTATTCCAGGAAGCCGCCGATGCCGCCGCCGGGCCGTTCGCCCGCGTTGAGGGTGAGGTCGAACTTGGCGGTGCCGCTGGGGACGGCGGTGGTCTCGGCCGCGAGGCCGCCGCCGAGGTCGGTGCGCTCGTCGGGGCGGCTCTGCCAGGCGAGCATCACCTGGAACAGCGGGTGGCGGGCGAGCGAGCGGGCCGGGTTGAGCTCCTCGACCAGGCGGTCGAAGGGCAGGTCGGCGTGCTCGTGGGCGCCGAGGACGGTGGCGCGCACGCGGGCCAGCAGCTCGCGGAAGGTCGGGTCGCCGGAGGTGTCGGTGCGCAGGACCACGGAGTTGACGAAGTAGCCGACCAGTGCGGCGGTCTCCTCGTCCTCGCGCCCGGCCACCGGGGTGCCGACCGGGATGTCGGTGCCGCAGCCGTGCCGGGTGAGCAGGGCGGCGAGGCCGGCCTGGACGGCCATGAAGACGGTGCTGCCGGCGGACCGGGCCAGCCCGGCGAGGGCGGTGTGCGCCTCGGCGCCGAGGGTGAAGGGGACGGTGGCGCCCCGGTGGCCGGCCACGGCCGGGCGGGGGCGGTCGGTGGGCAGTTCCAGCTGGTCGGGCAGTCCGGCGAGCGCGGTGCGCCAGTACGCGGTCTGCCGGACGGCGAGCGGGCCGGGTGCGTCGGCGGTGCCGAGGCGCTTGCGCTGCCAGGCCGCGTGATCGGCGAACTGGACGGCCAGTGGCGGAAGTTCGGGTTCGCGTCCGGCGAGCCTGGCGGTGTAGGCGGCGGCCAGGTCGCGGACCAGCGGGGTGGTGGAGGCGCCGTCGCCCGCGATGTGGTGCAGCAGGAGGAGCAGGGTGTGCCGGGCGGGTCCGTCGCTGAACAGGGTGGCCCGCAGCGGCGGTTCGGCGGCCAGGTCGAAGGAGTACCGGACGGCTTCGGCCACCTCGACGGAATCGTCGTGCAGGTCGACGGGCGCGGCGGGCAGGATCCGCTGGTACGGCGTGCCGTCCGGCTCCTCGCCGTAGACGGTGCGCAGGACTTCGTGCCGGGCGACCAGGTCGGCCAGGGCGAGGGTGAGCGCGGGACGGTCCAGCGGGCCGGTGAGGGTGAGCGCGAGCGGGATGTTGTAGGTGGGGCTGGGGCCTTCGAGGCGGTGCAGGAACCAGAGGCCGCGCTGGGCGGGCGAGATCGGCATCCGCTCGGTGCGCGGGACGGGCCCGAGGACGGGGTGCTCGTCCTGCGGCAGACCGGCTGCGGCCCGGTCCCCTTCGGCGCGGTCCCCTTCGACCCGGACCGCGTCGGCCCGGTCCCCTTCGGCCCGCTGCGCCTCGGCCTGCTCCGCTTCGGCCCGGTCGCCGAGCAGGGCGGCGAGGCCGGCCGGGGTCGGGTGGCGGAACACGTCGGCGAAGCCGGCCCGGGTGGCGAAGGTCTCGCGCAGCCGGGCGGCCAGGCGCCCGGCGAGCAGCGAGTGGCCGCCGAGGTCGAAGAAGGAGGCGTTCCGGCCGGGTGCCTGCTCCAGGCCGAGGACGTCCGCGAACAGCCCGCAGACCAGTTCCTCCCGGGGCGTCGCCGCCGAGGCGCCCTCGGCCTGCGCGGCCGGCTCCGGCAGGGCCCGGTGGTCCAGCTTGTCGTGGGCGGTGCGCGGCAGTTCGTCCAGCAGCAGGACCGCCGCCGGGACCATGTGCGCGGGCAGCCGGGCGGCGAGTGCGGCGCGCAGCCCGTCCGGGTCCGGGGCGGCGCCCGGCGCGGGGACGGCGTAGCCGAGCAGGCGCTTGCCCTGCGGGCCGGGGCGGGCGATCACCACGGCCTGGGCGACGCCGGGCAGTTCGGCGAGGACGGCGGCGACCTCACCGGGCTCGACCCGGAAGCCGCGGATCTTCACCTGGTCGTCGGCGCGGCCGAGGAACTCCAGGGTGAGGTCCGGTCGGCGGCGGGCGAGGTCGCCGGTGCGGTACATCCGGGCGCCGGGCGGGCCGAAGGGGTCGGCGACGAAGCGTTCGGCGGTGAGGTCGGGGCGGCCGAGGTAGCCGCGGGCCAGGCAGGCTCCGGCGACGTACAGTTCGCCGGTGACGCCGTCGGGTGCGGGGCGCAGCGAACCGTCCAGGACGTAGGCGCGGGAGCCGCGCACCACCCGGCCGACGGGGGCGCCGTCCGGGCCCGGGGTCCAGGCGTAGGCGTCGACGGTGGTCTCGGTCGGGCCGTAGAGGTCGACGGGGTGCAGGCCGGGGACGGCGGTCAGGCGCTGCCAGAGGGCGGGCGGGGTGGCCTCGCCGCCGACCACGAGGACGGACGGGCGGTGCCGTCCTTCGTCCAGGACGCCCTCGGCGACGAGGACTTCGAGGTAGGAGGGGGTGAGGTCGAGGTAGTCGATGCGCTCGCGGTCGAGGTGGTCGGCCAGGGCGGCCGGGTCGCGGTAGGTGGCGTCGTCCAGCAGGTGCAGCTCGTGGCCGTGGACCATCCAGAGCACCGGGTCCCAGGAGGCGTCGAAGGCGAACGAGGCGCTGTGGGCGACGCGCAGGCGCTCGCGGCCGGTGCGGCGCACGGCGGGGGCGATGTGGTCCTCGGCGAGGCCGGCGTGCAGATTGGCCAGTGAGGCGTGGGTGACCACCACGCCCTTGGGGCGGCCGGTGGAGCCCGAGGTGTGCAGCACGTAGGCGGGGTCGTGGAGCCGGGGCGCGGGCGGGGCGGTGTCCGGCTCGCCGCCGGCCTCGCCGGGCCGGACGGCGGGCAGTCCGGCGGGCAGGTCGAGTCCGGCGAGGGCCTCGGCGGTGCCGACCGCGCAGACCGGGCGGGCGTCGGCCAGGACGGCGGTCAGCCGCTGCCCGGGGTGGGTGAGGTCGAGGGAGACGCAGGCGCCGCCGGCCTTGAGGACGGCGAGCATCGCGACGAGCGTGTCCGCGCCGCGCGGCAGGGCGATCGCGACCGGTGCGCCGTCCCGTACGCCGAGGGCGATCAGGCGGTGGGCGAGCCGGTTGGCGGCGGTGTCCAGCTGTCCGTACGTCAGGGCGGCCGTGCCGCAGCGGACGGCGACGGCCTCCGGGGTGCGGGCGGCCCGGGCGGCGAACAGCTCGGGCACGGTCTGCTCGGCCGGGGGTTCGGTGCGCCCCTCGGTGGCCCGGCGCAGTCCGTCGGCGTCCAGCAGGTCGATCCGGGCGATCGGCGTCTGCGGGGCGGTGAGCAGCAGCTCGGCGAGGGCGTCGAGGTAGCGCAGCAGGCCGTCGCGGTGGGCGGCGAGGGAGTCGGCGTCGTGGCGGGCCGGGTCGGCGTCGATGACCAGGCGCAGCGCGCCGTCCGGGCCGGGCGAGACGTTCAGGGCGAGGTCGTCCACGGGGCCGGCGGCGAGGTTGCGGACGGTGCCGGGCAGGCCTGCCAGGTCGAGGTCGCCCTCGAAGGCCTTGATGTTGACCATCGGGCCGAACAGCGCGCGGCGGTCACCGGTGCGGCCGAGGTCGCGGCGCAGGTCCTCCAGCGGGTAGCGCTGGTGGCGGCGGACGGCGCGCAGCTCGCGGACGACCTGGCGCAGGAGCGCCTCCGCGCTGTCGGCGGGCCGGACGGCGAGGCGCAGCGGGAGCACGTTGGCGGTGGCGACGGGGGTGCGCAGGGCGGCCGGGCCGCGGCGGTTGGCGAGCGGCAGGCCGAGGACGACGTCCCGGCTGCCGGACAGGCGGTGCAGGTAGCCGGCGGCGGCCGCGAGGAGCAGTTCGGCCCAGGTGGCGCGGACGGCGGTGGCGGCGTGCTCCAGGCGCCCTCGGGTACCGGCGGGGAGTTCGGCGGTGAGGCGCAGCGGGGACGTTCCGGCGTCCGGGGCGGGCGCGCCGGGCAGGGTCGGCGGGGCGTCGGCGTCGGCCATCCGGGCGGACCAGTGGGCGCGGTCGGCCCGGTACTCCTCGCCGTCGCGGTAGGCGGCCTCCTCGGCGGCGGCCTCGGCGAGGCGCGCGAACGGGGTCGGGGCGGGCTCGGCGCCGGTGACGCGCGCGCGGTACAGCTCGGCGACCCGGTCGCCGAGGAGGGTCAACGCGTAGGCGTCGACGGCGAGGTGGTGGATCCGGCGGTACCAGAGCCGGCGGTCGTCGGCGAGCCGGATCAGGGCGTGGGTGAACAGCGGGCCCTCGGCGAGGTCGGCCGGCCGGGCGAGGTCGGCGCGCATCCAGGCCTCGGCGGCGGCCCGCGGGTCGGCCGGGGCCGCGGCGTCGGCGTCGGACGCGGCGTCGGCGTCGGACGCGGCGTCGGTGGCGGCGTCGGACGCGGCGTCGGTGGCGGCGTCGGGAGCGGAGCCCGCCCGCAGGTCGAGGCGGTGCAGCGGCCACGGGCGGCCGGGCCTGAGCCGCTGACGGGGCGTACCGTCCGGGCCGGTGACGACGACGGTGCTCAGCGCCTCCGCCTCCTCCACCGCCTGCCGCAGCGCCTGTTCGAACCGGGCCTCGTCGAGCGGGCCGGTGATGTCGACGGCGTCGCCGGTGTTGTAGACCGGGCTGGCGGGGTCGAGCGCCTGGGCGTACCAGATGGCGGCCTGGGCGGCGAGCAACGGAACGTCGACGGCCTGGGTCTCGACGATCTGGGTGTCACCCGTCCGGGTGTCACCGGTCTGGGTCTCGGCGGCGGGCATGGTTCGGAGAGCTCCTCGGGGATCCGGAACGCCTTACTTAGGTTAGCCTAATCTAACTTCATACGATCTGGTCAACGGCCCGGGGCAGCCCGGGCCCTGACACCGCCGGAGGCGCCACCCATGCCCCTGTCCGCGACCAAGCAGGCCGTCCACGAGCGCGTGCACGCGCACCGGGACGAACTGCTGGCGCTCAGCCGCCGCATCCACGCCCATCCCGAGACCGCCTTCGAGGAGCACCGCGCGGCCGCCTGGTGCGCCGAACTGCTGCGCGGCCACGGCTACACCGTCACCGCGCCCGCGCACGGCCTGGCCACCGCGTTCAGCGCGACCCTCGGCAGCGGGCCGGTCACCGTCGCCCTGGTCTGCGAGTACGACGCGCTGCCCGGCCTCGGCCACGCCTGCGGACACAACCTGATCGCCGCCGCGGGCCTCGGCGCGGCCCTCGGACTCGCCCCGTACGCCGATCGACTCGGGCTCACCGTACGGGTGATCGGCGCGCCGGCCGAGGAGCGCGGAGCCGGCAAGGCCCTGCTGCTGGAGGCGGGAGCCTTCGCCGGGGCCGACGCGGCCATGATGGTGCACCCCTGCCCGGTCGAGGTCGCCGACTTCCGCTCCTTCGCCCTCGGCACGCTGTCCGTCCGCTACACCGGGCGCGCCGCCCACCCGAGCCTCAACCCGCACGACGGACGCAACGCCGCCGACGCGCTCACCGTCGCGCAGGTCGCGATCGGGCTGCTGCGCCAGCAACTCCCGCCGCACTGGCGGGTGCACGGCGTCACCACGACGGCCGGGACGGCACCGAACCTGATCCCGGACAGTGCCACCGCCGAGTACGAGATCCGGGCCTCGGCGGCCGAGGACCTCGCGGAGCTGCGCGCCCGGGTCGAGGACTGCTTCCGCGCCGGGGCGCTGGCCACCGGGTGCGGGGTGGAGCTGACCCGGCCCGAGCCGGACTACCTGGACATGCGGTCCGACCCGGGCCTGCTGGACCTGTGGCGGTCCAACGCCGCGGCGCTCGGCCGGCCGGAGCCGGTCGAGCGCGGGCCGTTCGCCTGCACCGACATGGGGAACGTGTCGCACGTGGTGCCCTCGATCCATCCGGTCCTGGACATCACGGGCGGCGCCTGCGCCCCGCACGAGGCGGCGTTCGCCGAGGCGGCACTGGGCGCGGAGGCGGAGCGGGCGGTGCTGGACGGCGCGGTGGCCATGGCCTGGACGGCGGCGGACCTGGCGGCGGCACGACGCCCACCGGCGGGCCGGTGACGGATTTCGGCTGACGACTTCCGGCGAACGGAGGTCATCATCCGTTCGCCGGAAGTCGTCGTCCGGGAACCGCCCGCCGTCACCCGCCCAGAAGCGCCGTCGGCGCCACCCGCACCGCCGTCACGCCCAGCTCCCGGACCAGCGCCCCGACCTCCCCCTCCCGCTGCGGGTCGGCGAGCACCACGGCGGCGCCCGTCCGCAGCGGCCAGAGGAACTCCCAGAACGGCAGGCCCAGTTGCAGGACCCGGTCACCCGGCCCGAGCGGATGCTCGGCCTGCAGCTCGCGCACCCGCCGGTCCGCCTCGGCATGGGTGACCCGGACGGCCGTCGGCCGCCCGCCCGGACCGTACCCGACGCAGAGCAGGTGCTGCGGCGTGAGCGCCCGCGGCGGGTCGGTGGGCAGCTCGCCGGCCGTCTCCAGCCCGGTGAGCGCCCCCGGCACGCCCTCCCCCAGCACGCACACCGGCGTGTTCTCCGCCAGCAGCCGCTCCCGCCGCCCGGGCGCGTCCGCCGGGTCCAGCGGCAGGTAGGCCGCACCCGACTTCACCACCGCCAGCAGCGCCGTCAGCAGTTCGGCCGGGCCGCGGGCGCCCGCCAGGCCGACCACCGCGCCGGGGCGGGCCCCCCGGGCGGCCAGGACGCGCGCCAGCCGGTTGGCCGAGGCGTTCAGCTCCCCGTAGCTGACGGTCCCCCCGCCCGCGAGCACCAGCGCCGGCGCGTCCGGCGTCCTGGACGCCTGCGCCTCGACCGGCCCCACCAGCGTGGTCGCCGGGTACGTCACCGCACGGCGGGGCAACGCGGGCACGACGGTCGGCGCCTCCCCCCGGACCGGTGGGCGGGCGTCCTGCGGCACCGCCCCGCGGGCGGCCTCCCGTACGAGCGCCTCCATCAGACCGCGCCCAGCAGCTCGGCCCAGGCCTCGACCGCCGGACGCTCCGCCAGCCGGACGAACGCCACCTCGGCGCCCTCCGCCCGCCAGCGCTCGGCGAGCGTCATCAGCCGGATGGAGTCCAGCCCCCAGTCGACCAGGTTCTCGTCCAGCGGGATGTCCGCCGGGTCCTCGCCGAGCAGGTCGGCGACCTCGGCCCGGATCCGCTCCACCGTGAAACCCACGCCCGTCACTTCCCGTCCACCTCGTCCGACTTCTTCGATCCGGCCGGCTTCTTCGGCTCGGCCGACTTCTTCGATCCGGCCGGCTTCCTCGACTCGGCCGTGCCGTCCCGCTCGTCCGCGCCGCCCAGTCGGGCGCGCACGGCCTCCGTCGTGGTGACCACGCCGCAGCGCCCGGCCACCCACTCCAGCGCGGCCCGGTGCTCGGCCGGACCGAAGTCGGCGACCGCGTCGGCCACCACGAACGCCTGGACGTCCCGCATCCAGGCGTCGCAGGCGGTGACCTGCACCCCGATGTGCGCGTACACCCCGACGATCACCAGCTGGTCGCGGCCCTGCTCGCGCAGCATCCGCTCCAACCCGGTGCGCACGAAGGCGCTGTACTTCCACTTGGTCAGCACGGTGTCGCCCGGCGCCGGCGCGACGGCGTCGGCGATCGCGGTGGCCCGCGGGTCGTCCGGGATGCCCGGACCCCAGAAGTCCTGCTGCAGTCCGCGCTCGGCCGGGCTCTGCCCGCCCAGCTGCGCCGAGTACACGACCGGGACGCCCGCGGCACCGGCCGCCCCGGTCAACCCGGCCACGTTGGCGAGGAGTTCGGGCACCGGGGCGGCCCCGGTGTCGTAGGCGCCCAGGAAGTGGTTCTGCAGGTCGTGCACCAGCAGCACCGCGCGCGCCGGGTCCACCGTCCAGGAGACCCGGTCGGCGGGCAGCTCCTCGGCGGTGGGCAGGGGATAGGAGGGAATGCGGGGCAGGCCCACGGTGGTCGTTCCTTAGCAACTAGGGTGAAATCACTTGGCGGTGAGGGAGGCCGCGATGGCCGCGCGCAGGTCCTTCTTGCTGACCTTCCCGATGCCGGTGGCCGGGAAGGCCTCGACGAACTCGACCCGGTCCGGCACCTTGTAGTCGGCCAGCCCGCGCTGCCGCACGAACCGCTTCAACTCGACGCCCTTCGGCGGCTGTTCGCGATGATCGGCGCGGAGCACCACGTACGCGCAGGTGCGCTCGCCCAGGTAGGGGTCGGGCATCGACACCACCGCCGCGTCGTGCACGGCGGGGTGCGCGAGCAGGTGGTTCTCGATCTCCTCCGCGGCGACCTTCTCGCCGCCCCGGTTGATCTGGTCCTTGGCCCGCCCCTCGACCACCAGGTGGCCGGTCGGGGTCCGCCGGACCAGGTCGCCGGTGCGGTAGAAGCCGTCCGCCGTGAAGGAGTTCGCGTTGTGCTCGGGCGCGTTCCAGTAGCCGCGGATGGTGTACGGGCCGCGCGTCAGCAGGTGGCCGGTCGCGCCGTCGGGCAGGTCCCGGTCCTGGTCGTCGACCACGCGGACCTCGTCGTCCGGGGAGATCGGACGGCCCTGGGTGGTGGTGATCAACTCCTCCGGGTCGTCCAGCCGGGTGTAGTTGACCAGCCCCTCGGCCATCCCGAACACCTGCTGGAGCGTGCAGCCCAGCACCGGCCGCACCCTGCGGGCGGCCTCCGTGCTGAACTTGGCCCCGCCGACCAGCAGCACCTCCAGGCTCTCGTACCCGCGGGCGCCGCGCTCAGCGGCGTCCAGCCAGAGCAGCGCCAGCGGCGGCACCAGGCCGGTGATGGTCACGCCCTCGCGCTCGATCAGCGGGAAGGCCGTCTCCGGGTTGGGCTGCGGACACAGCACGACCCGGCCGCCGGCGTACAGCGTGCCGAGCGAACCCGGCGAGCTGAGCGGGAAGTTGTGGGCGGCGGGCAGCACGCACAGGTACACGCTGTCCGCGTCCTGCGCGCACAGCTCGACCGATCCGCGCAGCGAGTAGATGTAGTCGTCGTGGGTGCGCGGGATCAGCTTCGGCACGCCGGTGCTGCCGCCGGAGAGCTGCAGGAAGGCGACGTCACCCGGCTCGGGTCCGCTCGCCGGTCCGGGCCCGTCGCAGGGCACGTCCGCCAGCCGGACGTGCTCCCCCGCGTCCTCCCCGGCCACCAGGACCAGCCGCAGCGCGGGGTTCTCCGCCCGGACCCGGGAGGCGAGTTCGCGGTAGTCGAAGCCGCCTTCGACGGCCGGCACGACGTACGCCGCCGCGCCCGTGAAGGAACAGAAGTACCCGATCTCGGTGTACCGGTGCGCGGGCAGCGCGAAGACCGGCAGCGCGCCGATCCGGAACAGCGCGAAGACCACCTCGAAGAACTCGGCGGCGTTCGGCAGTTGGACCACGACGCGGTCCCCGGCCCGGATCCCCCGGGCGAGCAGCCCGGCGGCCATCCGGTCGGCTCTCAGGTCGAGTTCGGCGTACGTCCAGCGCCGCTCCGTCACGGCCGCCGAGTGGCCGCCCGGGTCGACGACGGCGGTCCGCCCGCCGTGCGCGGCGGCGCGTTCGCGCAGCATCCGCCCGAAGGTCTCGCCGCGCCAGTACCCGGCGGACCGGTAGCGCTCGGCGAACTCGGCGGGGTACGGGGTGAACCCGTCCGACGGCGTCACCGGGACACCCCCGCGGCGTCCAGGAAGGTGCGGAACTTGGCGCTGGTCTCGGCGAGTTCGGCCTCCGGTCGGGACCGGTCGACCACCCCCGCTCCGGCGTACACCCGCAGCGTCCGCTCATCGGCCTCCGCGCACCGGATGGTGACCACCCACTCGCCGTCGCCGGCCTCGTCGCCCCAGCCGACCATGCCGGTGTACAGGCCCCGGTCGAACGGCTCGACCTCGCCGATGACCCGGCGCGCGACGTCCGTCGGGGTGCCGCAGACGGCCGGGGTCGGGTGCAGCGCGCAGGCCAGTTCCAGGGCGGAGACCGCAGGGTCGGCCAGCTCGCCGCTGATCGTGGTGGCCAGGTGCCACATCGCGGCCGTCCGTACCAGGGTGGGCCGTTCGGGCACCTCCAGGGTGCGGCAGTACGGCGCCAGCGCCTCGCGGATGGCGTCCACCACCACCGCGTGCTCGTGCAGGTCCTTGGGCGACTCCAGCAACGCGGCGGCGCGCCGGACGTCCTCGCCGAGGTCCTCGCTGCGCGGCACCGAGCCCGCCAGCGGGTTGGCCAGCACGGCCGTTCCCCGCCGGGAGAGCAGGAGTTCGGGGCTGGCGCCGATCAGCGTCCGACCGCCGCCGGCGGGAACGGCGAAGGTGTATCCGCCCGGGTCACGGCGGCCCAGCCGCTGCAGGATGGCCGGCAGGTCGAGCGGCTCGGCGGCGCTCAGCTCCAGCGTCCTGGCCAGCACCACCTTGCTCAACTCCCCGCCGCGCAGCCGCTCGACGGCCGCCGCGACACCCGCACCGTACGCCTCCGGCTCGGGCACCGGCCGGATCCGCCACTCGACCCGCTCGGCGGGCGGCGCGGGCAGCGCGATCAGCGGGTCGTCCCGCATCGCCCCGGCGGTCCGGACCCGTTCGGGGACGGCGAGCTCGGCCCGGCCGTCCCGGTCGAACGCCACCGCGCCGACCACCAGCGGCCGTTCGACCCCGGCACGGGCCGCCTCGGCCAGTGTCCCGGCGACCCGCACGGGCAGTGGCCGCCCGTCCTGCGGCACCCGGGCGCGCACGCCGGAGGCGAGCAGGGTGCGGGTCGGCGAGGCGAAGAACGCCTCGTCGGAGGCGGCCCGGTACTGGCCGAGCAGTCCGCTGGCCGCGCCGATGACGGCGTGGTCGGGGCCGTCGGCGAGGGGGGCCGCCGGGGCGTGGGGCACCGTGGTCACGGTGGGTTCTCCAGTCTGGGACGGGTCTACGGGGGAGGTCGCGGTTCTTCGGGGCCGGCGGGAGTCCGGGGCCGGCGGGCCTTCGAGCAGGCGGCGGGCCTTCGGGGGGCCGGCGGGCCTTCGAGCAGGCGGCGGGCCTTCGGGGAGTCGGAGGGCCGGGGGCCGGCGAGCCGGGGGAGGTCGCGGAGCCGGGGCGAGCGGCGGTTCGACGCGAACCGCCGGGCGGGCGGGTCAGGCGCGCAGGGTCGCGCCGCCGTCGACGTACAGGTCGTGCATGGTGATGTGCCGCGCCCGGTCGGAGGCCAGGAACACCACGGCCTCCGCGATGTCGGCGGGTGCGGCGATCCGTCCGAGCGGGATGCCGACCCGCCAGGCGGCCAAGTCGCCCTCGATCACCCGCTGTTCGGCCGCCACCGCGTCCTCGCCCCACAGCGCGCGCTGCATCCCGGTGTCGGTCGAGCCGGGCGAGACGACGTTGCACCGCACGCCGGACCGGGCGAGTTCCAGCCCCAGGCAGCGGGTGAACATGGTGGCCGCCGCCTTGGACGCCGCATAGGCGGCCATCCCGGCCCGGGGCACCCCGGCGGCGTTGGAGCCGACGGTCACGACGGCCCCGCGCCCGCGCTGCGCCATCCGCCGCCCGACGGCACGGCCGGTGTGGAAGACCCCGGTGGTGTTGACGGCGAAGGTGTCCGCCCAGTCGGCGTCGGTGAGTTCGACGACCGGAGCGGTGCGCAGGATGCCCGCGACGTTGGCGAGCGTGGCGATGGGGCCGAGCCGGCTTTCCACCGACTCGACCACGTCGTCCACGGCCCGGGCGTCGGACACGTCCAGGACGTAGGGTCTGACGGCCGGGAGCTCCGCCGCCAGGGCGTCGAGCGGACCGGCGCTGCGGTCCACCGCCGCGACGACGGCTCCCTCGGCCACCAGCGCCCGGACCACGGCCGCGCCGATGCCCTGCGCGGCTCCGGTGACCATCGCGACGGTACCGGCGAATTCGGACTGCTGCTGCACAGGACATCCCCTCCGACCAGCAAGATTAGGCAAGCCTAACCTAACACAGTTGTTCGCCTACGCCGAGAGCCTGTGCGACCGTCACTTCGAACGCCGGCCCCGTCCGGGCCGCGGGAGGAGGCCGGACGATCCGCCCCACCGAGCGCGCGCCACCACCCCGGGCTACGCACCCCGCCCCGCCGACGGACACGACCGACCGCCCCGCGGACGGACCACCGGCGACCGGCGAGAGCCGGCCACACGACAACCGGCCGCACGACACCGGGCCGCCGTCCTGATTCCGCCCAAGCCCCCGCCGCCCCGGCCGGGTTCACCCAGCTCCCCGCCGGCGCCCGGACGCTCTGCGGCGCCGGGACTACCGCCCGGCCGGACGGTGATGGATCCGGTCGAAGCCGTCGTAGCCCCCGCCGTCCAGGTGCTCGGCCCGCAGCAGGCCGGCCCGTAGGGCCACCCGTCGGGAGGTGAGGTCGGCGGGGCGGACGCGGGCGATCAGCGGGAGACCGGGCTCGGCGGTGCTCGCCCAGGCCACCACGGCGGTGGCGACCTCGCTCGCCGGACCCCGGCCCCAGGCGGCGGGAGGGAAGCGGTGGAAGAGGTTCAGGACCGGCAGACCGTTCGGCTCCATCGGATTGACGCCGCAGAAGCCCGGCACGGCGGGGTCCTCGTGCGCCCGGACGGTCCAGTAGCCGTAGCCGTGGCGCCGCCACACGGCGCCCCGGCTCCGGCGGCGCTCCTCGGCCTCGGCCCGGGCGGCGAGGGCGTCGGAAGGGGTGTGGAGGCAGGCGGCCCGGTCGCCGTGGACGGCGAGGACGGCCTCGACGTCACCCGCGGCCGGCCACCGCGGCGAGAGTCGACGGGTCGTCAGTTCCTCGTGCCCGGTCGCGGGGTGATGCTACGAGGACGTCACGGCGCTGCGGTTGTGGTTGCGGCTGCGACAGCGACAGCAACTGCGACAGGCGCAGCGGGCCTTCGTCCTACGGCGAGGCGGGGGCGGCCGCGGGGGCCTTCGGCGCCGGGGTGAGGCCCGCGCAGCCGCGGAGGCCGTCGCGGCGCTTGAGGGCGGCCTCCGCGGCGGCGCCGGTGACCGGCTGCGGGACGCCCTTGTCGTCGATGGTGGCCGGGTCGAAGGCCTCGCCGGTCACCTTGCCGTCGGCGGTGAGGGTGAGGGTGGTGACGCCGGTCTCGTTGGAGTTCGGGTAGTTGGAGGTGCCGTACCAGAGGAAGTTGCCGAAGCCGTACCCGACGTAGGTGTTGCCGAGCATGCCCGAGCCGACCATGGTGTGCGCGTGGGTGCCGACCACGGCGGTGGCACCGGCGGTGGCGAGCTTCTTGGCGATGGCGGTCTGCGGGGCGGTCGGGCAGGCCTTGCCCTCCTCGCCCCAGTGCAGGTAGACGAGCACGACCGGGGCCTGCCGCTTCGCCGCCTCGACCGCTTTGACCAGCGCCGGGACGTCCAGCGCGGAGGCGATGCCCGGCTTGTTCGCGCCGGCCCGCCACTTCTGGTTGGTGAGGTCCTCGACCTGGCTCGCGGCGACCACGGCCACCTTCACCCCGCGCACGGTGCTGACGTAGGGGGTGTACGCCTCCTTGGCGTCGCGGCCGACGCCGATCACCGGGATCGGCGAGGAGTCCTTGGCGGCGAGGGTGTCGGTGAGGCCGTCGGCGCCGAAGTCGACGGCGTGGTTGTTGGCCATCGAGACGACGTCGACGCCCGAGTCCTTGAGCGCCGAGAGCGCCTTGGGCGAGGTGCGGAAGGTGTACAGCTTGGGCTCCGGGGCGCCGCGCCCGGTGATCGCCGTCTCCAGGTTGAGGACGGACAGGTCGGCGTCGGCGAGGCTGCGGGATATCGGGCCGAGCGCGGGCTCGGGCGGCTGGACGGCCAGCCGGGCCTCGGTGCGGCCCTCGAAGTGGACGTCCCCGGCGAAGGCGACGGTGATGGTGCCGTCGGGCCGGGGCGCGGCGCTCTTGCTCGGGGCGGCGCCGGAGGACGGGGCGCCCGGGGTCGGGGCCGTGGCCGTCGGGGCGGGAGCCGCGCCCGCGGGCGCCGGGTCGGGGTCGTCCGGGCCGCAGGCGGTGACGGTGGTCAGTCCGACGAGCAGCGCGACGGCAGCCGCGACACGGCGCATGAGTGGTTCCCCCCGAGGACGATGCGAGAGCGGTCAGCCTACGCCACCGAATCACCACCCCTTGAGCCCTCACCCGCAACATTCCGGCCACAAAAGGACACCGGCGGGCCCACCTGTGGCCCACCCGTCCCAATCGCCGCGGCCGTCCCGGCCACGGTGTCCCTGGCGCGGCGGCGGGCGGGCGCGCAGCGTGGTGGTACGGGGGGTCGGCGGGTGCCGGTCCCGCGCCGATGCGGCGGAGGTGTGACGTGATGGGCAGCAACGAGGGCGGCAGCGCGGGCGGCAGCGCGGGCGGCGGACCGGTCGGCAGTCCGGTCGGCGGCGTCCCCGGCAGCCGCGCCCTCCCCGCCCGGGAGTGCCGGATCGTGGTCGGCATCGACGGTTCCGCACCGTCCAAAGCCGCCCTGCGCTGGGCGGTCGGCCAGGCCGTCCTGACCGGGGCGTCGGTGCACGCGGTGGCCGCCTGGGAGTACCCGTCGCTGTACGGCTGGTCCGCGCCGATGGTGGACGACGGCTTCGAACGGACCGCCGGCCGCACGCTGAGCGCCGAGATCGACGAGGTCCTCGGCCCGGAGCGCCCGGTGGCGGTCCGGGAGAGCCTGGTGCTCGGCCACGCCGCCGAGGTGCTGCTGGACGCGGCCGAGGACGCCGACCTCCTGGTGCTGGGCAGCCGCGGCCGGGGCACCTTCGCCCGGACGCTGCTCGGTTCGGTCAGCGCCCGCTGCGCGGTGTACGGCAGCTGTCCGGTGGTGATCGTCCGCTCCGACCGGATGGCCACCGCACCGGCACGGGCCGCGGCGAGGGCGGGCGCCGGGGCAGTCGCGGGGACGGGCGCGGGGACGGGCGCCGGGGCGGGGACGACGCCGGAGGAGGACGTCCGGTCCACCGGGGCCGGCGGGCCCGCCGTGCGCACCAAGGACTGGCAGCTCACCCTGCACGTGGTCGAGGACCGGGACACCACCCGGGTGCACGCCGCCCTGGACGCCGACGGCCACGTCCTGCACAGCGACGCCCACTCCCGGCGCAACCCCGGCGACGCCCCCGCCCCGCGGATCGGCGACGAGTTCGCGGTCGGCCGCGCCCTGGTGGACCTCGGACACCAGTTGCTGCGCGCGGGCGTCCACGACGCGACCGGGCCCGCGGAGGAGTGACCACCCGCGGCCGGAGCCCGGCCGGGGCGCCGGATCCGCCCCGGCGCAGGAGTGCGCACCGCCCCGCCGGGTACGCCATGCTGAACCGCGACACCCGACCGGAAGACCGGACAACCGGAAGAGCCGCCCCCGCCATGGACACCACCCCCGACCGCCGGGCCGCCCCGGACCCCGCCGCGGGCCCCGGCCCCGACGCGGATCCCGGCCCCGACGCGGATCCCGGCCCCGACGCGGATCCCGGCCCCGACGCGTCCACCGCCGCGTCCGGGTCCACCGCCGCCGACGCCCCCGACTCCAGCGCCGCCGACGCCCCCGACTTCACCGCCGCCGAGCGCGCCCGGGGCCGCGCGTTGCGCCGCGCCCAGCTGCCGTGGGCGCTGGGCGGCCGGCTGGCGGGTCTGGCCCTGACCCTGCTGCTCGGCCTCACCCCGGCCGGTGCCGGCCTGGTCACCGCCGTCGGCGGCTGGTTCGGCGGCTCCCGGACGGCCACCGTCCTGGCCGGCGCGGCGGCCCTGGTGGTCCTCGGTCAGGCGCTGCGGCTGCCGTTCGGCGCCGGGGCGCGGACCGTCCGCGCCCGCTACGGGCTGGTGACCCAGGGCTGGGCCGGCTGGGCGCTGGACGCCGTGCGCGGCCTCGCGCTCGCCCTCGCCCTCTTCCTCCCGCTCGCCCTCGGGCTGTTCGCCCTGACCGCCCGGTCGCCGCAGCGCTGGTGGCTGCCGGCGGCGGGCGCGGCGGCGGTGCTGACCGTCGCCCTCTCCTTCCTCCACCCGCTGCTGATCGAGCCGGTGTTCAACCGCTTCGCGCCGATGCCGCCGGGCGGGCAGCGCACCGCGCTGCTGGCGCTGGCCGAGCGGGACGGCGTCCGGGTGCGGGACGTCCTGGTGGCGGACGCCTCCCGCCGCACCACCGCACTCAACGCGTACGTCTCCGGGTTCGGGGCGACCCGTCGGATCGTCGCCTACGACACGCTGCTGGCCGCCGCCGAGCCGCGCGAGGTCGAGCTGGTGGTCGCGCACGAGCTGGGCCACGTCAAGCACCGGGACGTGCCGGTGGGCACCGCGCTGGGCGCGGTCGGGGCGGCGGTCGCGGTGGCCGTCCTCGGCCTGCTGGCGGACTGGCAGCCGCTGTTGGACGCCGCCGGGGTGACGGACGCGGCGGACCCGCGGGCGCTGCCGCTGCTGGCGGCGCTCGCGGCGCTGCTGGGCACGTTGTCGGGGCCGGTGCAGTGCGCGGTGAGCCGCCGGATCGAGGCCCGGGCGGACCGGCACGCGCTGGAACTGACCGGTGACGCCGAGCAGTTCGTGGCGATGCAGCGCAGACTGGCACTGGTGAACGTCTCCGATGTCGACCCGCCCTGGCTGCTTGAGCTACTGTTCGCCACTCACCCGAGTGCGACCCGCCGGATCGCCGCCGCCCGCGCCTGGCAGGCCGCGCCGGGACGGCCCGCACCGGAGCAGCGCGCCACCCCCGGCGAATCCGTTGTATAGTGCAACAAATTTCGAGGAGGTAGGAACGCCGTGCCCGGCCGCCAGTCGTCCATCGACACCATCCAGCGCGAGCTGACCGCCTTCGCCCGCCGCGCCCGGCACAAGGCCTCCCAGCTGCACCCCGACCTCTCCCTGGTCACGTACAGCGTCCTCGACCTGATCACCGAGCGCGGCGGCTGCCGGGCCGCCGACGTGGCCACGCACTTCATGCTCGACAAGTCCACCGTCAGCCGCCAGGTCACCGCCCTGGAGAAGCTCGGCCTGCTGGCCCGCGAGGCCGACCCGGACGACCAGCGCGGCCAGATCCTGCGCGCCACCGAGGCCGGGCTGACCCTGCTGCGGGACGCCAACGAGCAGCGCCGCCTGGCCTTCACCACCCGCTTCACCGACTGGTCCGACGAGGACGTCGCCCGCTTCGCCGCCTACCTGGCCCGCTACGGCGAAGAGGGCTGACCCGGCACGGCCGGCCACCCGGCAGCACGGCCCGGCGGGAACGCCCGACGCGAACGCCCGGCGCGAACGCCCGGCGGCCCTCCCGGGGTGCGCCCCTCCACCCCCACGGTGTACAGAGGAGAGGTGCCCCTCCGGCAGCGACCCGATGCGCCGCACCCGCCCGACCGCCGCCGCGCCTGGCGGCCGGACCCCCGGGTGCTGACGGCGCTGACGCTCGTGCTGATCGTGCTGATCGCCGTGGTCGACATCCTCTCCCCGCCGGACATCCACCTCGGCCCGCTGCTGATCGTCGCGCCCGCGCTCACCGCCTCCTTCGCCGGCCCCCGGGCCACCTTCTGGGTCGCCGTGCTCGCGCTCGCCGCGCTGACCGTCATCGGTGCCGTCCGCGACAGCCTGACCAGCGCCAACATCGAGACCCAGCTGAGCGCGCAGGTCGCCGTCTCCACCCTGATCGTCGGCCTGCGGGTGCTGCGCGAACGGCACGAGCGCGAACTGGCCCGGGTCCGGTCGGTGTCCGAGGCCGCGCAGCGGGTGCTGCTGCGCCCGCTGCCGGAACGGATCGGACCGCTGCACCTCGCCTCCGTCTACCTCGCCGCCGAGGCCGAGGCCCAGGTCGGCGGCGACCTGTACGCGGCCGCCCGCACCACCACCGGCACCCGGCTGCTGGTCGGGGACGTGCGCGGCAAGGGCCTGTCCTCGCTCGGCGACGCCGCCCTGCTGCTCGGCGCCTTCCGCGCCGCCGCCCACCTGCACGCCGAACTGCCCGACCTGGCCGCCTACCTGGACGGCAGCGTCAGCTGGGACCTCGCCCAGCTCGCCGAACAGTCCCGGCAGACGCGGCAAGCCCAGCAGGACCGGCGCGCCCTGCCCCGGGCGGCCCCCCGGGACGCCCCCGAGGAGGCCGGGGAGTCCGGCGAGTCCTTCATCACCGCCGTGCTGCTCGACATCCCCGACGACGGCTCACCGGTCCGCCTGATCGACTGCGGCCACCCGCCCCCGCTGCTGCTGCGCCCCGAGGGCATCACCACCCTCGCCGCCCGCCAGCCCGCCCCGCCGCTGGGCCTCGGCGAACTCGCCCCGGTGCGGTACGAGGTGGAGACCTTCCCGTTCCGGCCCGGCGACCGGCTGCTGATCTACACCGACGGCGTGATCGAGGCCCGCGACGCCCAGCGGCGCTTCTACCCGCTCACCGAACGCGTCGCCGCCTGGAGCGCCGAGCGCCCCACCGTCCTGCTCCACCGCCTCCGCGGGGACCTGCTCGCCCACGTCGGCGGCCGGCTGGACGACGACGCGGCCATGGTCGTGGTCGAGCGGCTCCCGGACGGCGGTCTGCGCGGGAGCCGCCCCACAGCCGGCCCCACGCCCCCGGACGGGCCCTGAACGCCGGACGGGCCCTGAACGCCGGCCCGGCTCCGGACGTCGGCCGGGCCAAGGTCCCAGGACGGGCACGGCCCCGGGCGGCGCCCGGGGCCGGTCCGGGACCTACGGCTTGTACGGCAGCTGCGGCACCTCGTAGCAATTGGTCGTCATCGACGGCACCTGGGTGACCCAGCCGCCCCGGCCGCCCTGCGCCGAGTCCTGCCAGCGGGCGGCGTTCAGGCAGGCGCGGGTCAGGCCGGTGGGCGGCGGCTGCGGGACGAAGGAGGCGGGCAGGATCAGGCCGTGCGCGTCGTACGGCTCGGCGCGGTTCATGAACGCCCCGACGCAGGCGCGGGTCGGGGCGGCGCCGCAGGAGTCCACCGCGTCGGTCAGCCACAGCGCGCCCGCCCAGCCCTCCAGTTCCCAGGCGGAGAGCTGCCCGGCCCGGTCCGGGTAGTAGCGGGCCATCGCGGTGCGGAAGTCGTGCACCGCCGGGTACTGCTCGTCCTCGTAGTTCAGGCTCGACGAGGTCGCCCAGAGCACGTTGCGGCAGTTCGGCGAGGCCTGGTAGTCGGTCCGTACCGACTCCGACCAGTTCTGCACGTTGGTGACCTTCGCCGTGACGGTCACCCCGGACTCGTCCAGCGCCCGGCACAGGGCCGCGTTGCCCCGGGTGTCCATGGCGTCGAACAGCAACTGCGAGCCGTCGGCGCGCACGGCCGCGGCCACCGCCTGGAAGTTCGGCAGCGCGAAGTCCACCGTCTGCAGCAGCACCCGGTAGCCCTCCGCCTCCAGTCCGGCCTTCAGCTGCCCGGCGTAGCGCGCCGAGTCGGCCTGGTTGTACGCGACCACGGCGGCACTGTTCGCCCCCAGGCGCTGCTTGAAGAAACGGAACACCTCGGTGCTCTGGTAGAGCGTGCCGTTCCAGCCGACGGACTGCCCGTCGCGCGGCGCGGCACTGCCGTAGATCTCGTACAGGTGCGGCCAGCGGTCGTACGCCGTGCCGATCGGCTGACCGCCGACGTCCGGCACGGCCTTCCCGCTCACGTACGGGGCGCCCGCGTAGTCGAGGACGCTGCCGCTGACGAAGGCGAACACGTGCTCCTGGTCGATCAGTCGGTGCACGCAGTCCTGGTTGCCGACGCCGCTGCCGCCGTCGTCGCAGGTCACCACCCGGACCGTGCGGCCGTGCAGGCCGCCCCGGTCGTTCAGGGCCCGGAAGAAGGCCAGCGCGCCGTACCGGGGGCCGCTGAAGACCTCGCTGCCGACCGGGCTGGTCAGGGAGGTGACGATGCCGATCCGGATCTCGCCCGCCGTGACCCCGGTGTCGGAGGCCGGATTGCCGCTGGTCGCCCCACCGGTCGCGCCCGGGGTCGGGGCCCGGGTCGCCCGGGCGGTGAAGGCGCCCTCGGGCAAGCGGGTGCCGCAGCCGGCCGGCACCGCGGACAGGAGCAGGGCGAGGACCGCCGCCACGACGCGGCCGGGCCGCCGGCGCGCGAACGCGTCGGCGGCCCGGCGCCACGGGCGGGTCGTCAGCTGCATCCGGGAATCGGGGTCCCGCTGGCGCCGCCCGCTTGGGTCAGCAGCCCGCACAGGGTCGAGCGGGACACCTTCCAGGTGCCGTTCTCCAGGACGGCCTGACCGGAGGCGCTGGGCTCGACCACCGTGCCCTGGAGCAACAGCGAGTAGGTCACCGTCGCGTGGGAGGAGTCGGCGAACGAGACGTCGGTGACCTTCGCCTGCACCTGGCCGACCCGCGGGTCCTGCGAGAAGCCCTGCAGCACCGGGAGCAGCTGGTCACCGCCCTGGAGCAGCACGGCCTTGTCCGGGATCGGGGTCGCGGGGTCGAAGAACTTCTCCCAGTTGGTGGTGATCTCCGTCTTGGCGGCGGCCGCGTCGGCGGGGGCACTGCCGGTCGGGCTCGCGGCGGCGGTGCCGGTGGCGGTGCCCGTCGGACTCGCGGCGGCGGTCGAGCCGGCGCTCGCCGGGGAGCTCGCCGAGGACCCGGACGTGCTGCTGCTACTGCACGCGGCCGCCGTGCCCGCCAGCACCAGGGCGAGCAGCACGCTCGCCGTCCGCAGGGCCCGGCCGTCGCCCGTGGGGGCGCCGCTTCGCGTCACGTGCATGGTGTTCCCTCTCGACTGCGCCGCCCGGGCCGGTCTCCCGGTCTCCCGGATGCTGTTCCAGGCCGATCCTGGAAACGTCTCAGGTGACACCATGAAGGCGGATCCATGGACGAATCGCAATCCGACGGAGAAATCACCCGTAACGCCCCAAAGGGTTCCCCCGTCCGGGGTGGCGCGTTCCGGGGTGGCGCGTTCCGGGGTGGCGCGTTCCGGGGTGGCGCGTTCCGGGGCGGGGCGCTCCGGGGCGCGCGCGAGTGGGTGGGCTGGCTGCTCGTCGCGGTGGGGGCCGTGCTGTGCGTGCTCGGCTGGTACGGGGTCTCCGGAGAACCGTTCGTCGAACAGCAGGTCCCCTATCTGGCCTCGTCCACGATCCCGGGCGCGGCACTGATCGTGGCCGGCGCCGTCGTGGTCGCGCTACGGCCGCCGGCCCCGCCGGAACCCGGCAGCCTGACCGACCGCCGGGTCGAACGGCTCTACGAGCTGCTCGTCGAACCGTCCGGCACCGGAACCGGTACGGGCAGCACCGGACGGGATCCCGCACCGGACCCCGGGCAGGCCACCGGGCAGGACGCCGGACCCGCCGTCGTACCGGACCCGGCCGACCCCGCCGACCCCACCGACACGGCCGACAGAGCCGACACGGCCGGACCGGACGCCCCGGCGTGGCTGGCCGTCCCCGAGGGCACCCGCTACCACCGTCCGGACTGCCCGCTGGTCACCGGGAAGGCCCGGGCCGCACCGGTCGGCCCGGACGCCGTCCGGGCCCGGGGCCTGACGCCCTGCCCGCTCTGCTCGCCCCGCCCGCCGGACCGCGGCCCCGACACCCGTCCGGGCGGATCCGCCCCGCCGGCCGGGTGAACGCCCATGACCACCGCACTGCTCACCGCGGCCCCCGACTCGCTCGGCCTGACCGTCGACCTCGCCCTCGCCGGCCTCACCGTCGGCAGCGCCGCCGCCCTCAGCGGCATCGGCCTCGTCGTCTGCCACCGCGCCACCGGAGTGCTCAACGTCGCGCAGGGCGCCCAGGCCATGGCCGTCGCCTACCTGCTGCGCGACCTCGTCGTGGTGCGGCATTGGCCGGTCTGGCCGGCCGTCGCCTGCTGCCTGCTGGTCGTCGCCCCCGCGCTGGGCGTCCTGCTCGACGTCCTGGTGTACCGCCCGCTGCAGCGGCGCGGCGCCGGACCGGCCGAGACCATGGTCGCCGGACTCGGCGTGTTCGTGCTGCTCATCGGCGTGGCCGTGCTGCTCTGGGGACCGGCACCGCTGGCCGGCGCCCCCTCCCCGCTCGGCGGCGCCGCGATCCGCCTGCCCGGCGGACACGGCCTCCGACCCGACACCGTCGCCCAGCTCGCCGCCATCCTCGTCCTCGGCCTCACCGTCTTCGCCACCACCCGGTGGACCCGCTTCGGCCTCCGGCTGCGCGCCGTGGTCGACGACCGCCGCCTCGCCGCCCTCACCGGTGTCGACGCCGACCGGGTCTCCGCCGTCGGCTGGGCCTTCGGCACCTTCACCGCAGGCCTGGTCGGCATCGCCCTCGCGCCGTACCTGCTCCTCGACCCGTACGGGCTGCCGCTCCTGGTGATGGAGACCATGGCGGTCGCGGTCGCCGCCCGGCTGCGCAGCATCCCGGTCGCCGTCGCCACCGGGCTCGCCCTCGGCATCGCCCAGTCCGAGCTCACCCGGCTCCACCCCTCCGGGCAGCTGCTGCCGCTGGTCCAGGCGGTGCAGTCCAACCTGTTCGTGATCGCGCTGCTCGTCACCGCCCTGCTCGCCGGACCGCACCTCGGCGGGGAACGGACCGGGACCACACCACTGCCCGCCCGCCGCCCGGGGAGCGGGCGCGGACGCCAGGCCGGGGCCGTCTGCCTGGTGCTGCTCCTGCTGCCGCTCGGCTTCCGGGGCAACGACCTGCGCAGCGCGCTGCTCGTCCCCGCGCTCGCCCTCGTCCTGCTGTCGATCGTCGTCGTCACCGGATACGGCGGACAGATCTCGCTCGGCCAGGCCGGGTACGCGGGGCTCGGCGCGCTCGGCACCGGACTGCTGATGTCCGGACGCGTCCCCGGCCTCCCACCGCTGCCCGCCGCGCCCGCGCTGCTGATCGCCGTCCTCACCACCGCGCCGCTCGGCGTGCTCACCGGCTGGCCCGCGATCCGACGGCGCGGGCTCGCCCTCGCCCTGGTCACCTTCGCGGTGGGGATGGCCATGAGCCGCTTCGTCTTCCAGCAGCCGTACGCCACCACCGGGCTGGTGCTCGACCGCCCCTCCTTCCTGACCGGCGACCGCGCCTTCTACCTCGCCGAACTCCTGCTCCTCGGCCTCGGACTGCTCGCCGTCCGCGGCCTGCACCGGGGCCGCCTCGGCCGGGCCCTGACCGCCGTACGGGACCACGAACCGGGCGCCGTCGCGGCCGGCGTGGACGTCCCCGGCCTCAAGCTCTTCGCCTTCGTGGTGGGCGCGGCCCTCGCCGCACTCGGCGGCGGCCTGATCGGCCTCGCCGGACGCGCTTTCGACCCCTCCGACTTCGACCCGGTGCGCGGCCTCCTCTGGTTCGCGGCCGTCGTCGTCGCCGGCGCCGACAGCGCCCTCGCCGCGGTCCTGGCCGCCGCCCTCCTCATCGGCCTCGACGCCGGCACCGTCGCCGGTGTCTCCGCCGTCGCCGTCGGCGCCCTCGCCACCGTCATCGGCCGCCTCCCCGGCGGCCTCGCCGCTCTCCCCCTCCCCCGGCACCGCCCACCTCCGGCGCGGCCCCCGACGCTCCCCCCGTCCCGGCTCAGCCCGGCGGGGCGCCGCGTCCGGGCGGCGATCGCCGCGCGGCAGGCGAGAGGGGAACGGACGTCATGAGCAACCCTCATGACACCCCGAGGAACCGCGCGGCGACGCCCCATGAGCAGCGCTCATGCCATGGCACCGGGGCCGGGAGCAGCACCGGCACCCGTGCCCGCACCCACACCTGTGCCCGCACCCGACGAGGGTCCATGAGCAACGCTCATGCCACCCCCGGCGGTGCGGAACACCGAGCAGCCATGAGCACCGCTCATACCGCTCATACCGCCACACGGCCCGCTGCCCGAGCGGCGGTCTCGGCACACCGATGGGGTCCCCATGAGCACCACTCATGACCGGCCCGCCGCACGCCTCACCGCCCGGGGCATCGTCCGACGCTACGGGGGGATCGAGGCGGTGGCCGGGGTGGACCTGGTGGCGCTGCCGGGGCGGATCACGGCGCTGGTCGGACCGAACGGGGCTGGCAAGAGCACCCTGTTCGACTGCCTCGCCGGCACGGCACGCCCCGACGCCGGACGCGTGCTGCTCGGCGGCCGGGACGTCACCGGGCTGCCCGCGCACCGGCGGGTACGACTCGGATTGGCCCGTACGTTCCAGCAGATCGCCGTCTTCCCCACCCTCTCGGTGGCCGACAACGTCCGGGTGGGTGCCGAGCAGCGGACCGGGCGAACCGCACGGGCCGGGCGAGCTGGGCGAGTCGGGCGAGCTGGGCCGCCCCGACCGGCCGGGTGGCTCGGGCTCCCAGGGCGGACCGCAGCCGTCGAGGCCCGGGCCGTGCCGGAGCGGGCCCTGTCGGAGCGGGCCTCCCTGCCGGAGCGGGCCTCCGTGACGGAGCAGACCGCCGGGGCGCTGCGGCTGTTCGGACTGCAGGACGTCGCCGCCGAGCCGGCCGGGGAGCAACCCACCGGCGTGCTGCGCCTGGTGGAACTGGCCCGGGCCCTGGCGAGCAGGCCCCGGGTGCTACTGCTGGACGAGCCCGCGGCCGGGCTCGACGCCGCGCAGACCGCCCGGCTGGTGTCCGTGCTGCGGGGCCTCGCCGAACAGGGCATGGCACTGTTGCTGGTCGAGCACGACGCCGAGCTGGTCGCCGAACTCGCCGACGCCGTCTACGTGATGGCCGAGGGCCGGATGATCGCGGGCGGCCCGGCCGCGACGGTCCTCGCCGACCCGCGTGTCACCCGGGCCTGGGGGGCGGTGACCTGATGCCCGTCGAAGCCGCCCTCCGCGCCGCCCGGGTCCGGTACGGCCCGTTGGAGGCCCTGCACGGAGTGGACCTCGCGTTCCCCTCCGCCGCCGTGACCGTCCTGCTCGGCCGCAACGGCGCCGGGCGGACGAGCGTGCTGCACGCCCTCGCCGGGGTCGTTCCGCTGTCGGGCGGACGGGCGGTGTGGCGGGGCCGGGACGTCGGCGGACTGTCGGTGCACCAGCGGGTACGGCGGGGGCTGGCGCTCGTCCCGGCCGAACGCGGGGTCTTCGCGTCGCTGACCGTCGCCGAGAACCTGGGCCTGGGCGGGCCGGGGCAGCAGGACGCGCTGGAGCTCTTCCCGGAGTTGACCGCGCTGCTGCACCGTTGGGCGGGCAATCTCTCGGGCGGCCAGCAGCAACTGGTGGCCGTCGGCCGGGCCGTGGCGGCGCGGCCGTCCCTCCTCCTGCTCGACGAGCCCGAACGCGGACTGGCCCCGGCCGTCGCCGCCCGGCTGCACGCCCGCCTGCTGGCCGACGCCGCCACCGGCCGTACGGTCGTGCTCACGGCGCAGTCGCTGCCGCGCACGCTCAGCGGGGCGGCGGTGGTGCACGTGCTGCACCGGGGCGAGGTCGTCTTCTCCGGTGAGCCCGGGGAGACCACCGGCCTGCCGACCGAGATCGGCCGCCACGACCCGACGGACGTCCCATGAGTCGAGGAGTCAGCGGGCGAGTGGGTGGGTCCGGTGCGTTCAGGCACTCCGCTTCTCCCATTCGATCGAGCACTCCCCTCCTCCCGCCGGCGGCCCGTTCCGGCGCGAACGGATGTCCTGACCTCGGCAGATGACGCTCTCCTTCGACCCGGTGGCCGTCCTCGGCGACGACCGCGATGCCTTTCGGGGCCGTTGGGAGGACCGGCTGTGGCTCAACGTCCCCGGGCCCCTCTACGGCGGGGAGACCGACAACTGCTGGACAGGGCGGCTTTCGGCACCCTCCCATGTCCTCTACGGAGGCGAGTACCTCACCGAGTACGTCTACCGCCGGCCCCGAACGCCTGCGGACACGGCCCTGCTGGTCGAGGCGGCGGACAACGACCCGCTCCTCGGGTACGGCTGTGACGGCGACTCACGGTGGACACCGGAAACCGTCCGGGAGTGGTGGCGTGACCGCGGCCGGGTCCTGCAGTACCTGACCGACCACCGGAGCACATGGGACGAGGGCGATGCCTGGGCGCGCCAGGACACGGCCGCTGCCGTCCGCGAGTTCGAGCGCTACATCGCCGGTGGCCTGGCAACCGACCAGCGATCTACCTCTACTGGCTGGAGGAGCGGCGGTCCCCCACGCCCGCTGACCGGTTGCCCGAGTTGTAGCCTCGCGCGGCGAGTGCGTGGGCTCGCTGGGACCGAGCCGTGGCCTCGTCGTACGATGTGGCGGTTCTGTCGTCACGGACGTGCCGCGCGGTCACGGCCTTCTTCCTGCCGGACGGGGCCTCGGTGGGTTCTGTCAGGGGGGAACGAGCGGTGAACCACTTCCGCGTCCGAACGGACGCGCTGCCATGGCCGGCGCACGCGCTGCGGCATCCGGGCACCCGGATCGACGGCGGCGCCGGGCAGGAGTGCGGGCGCCGGAAGCCGCACCCCGTCGGCGGCGCCCCGGACTGGCACCGGTCGTATGAGTGAAGGACAGCGCCCCCCGCTCCGGCTCCGGGCCGGCGGCCCGCTGCTGCTCGGCGGCCTCGGATGGGCGTTCGGCGTCCCGGCCCTCCTCGCGGACGGCACCATCCAGGGGCTCGTGAGCCGCTGCCACGACAGCCCCGGTGCCCCGGCGCCGGTGCTGCCGCTCGCCTGGGCCGGACTGGCGCTGGGCATCGCCGCGGTGTGCTGGGGCGGTGGGCAACTCGTCGTCGCCGTCCGGCGCAAGGCGCTCCGGATCGGGGCGGGGCACGCCCTGCTCTGCGTGCTGCTGCCGGTGGCGGTGATCGGCGTGCCACTCCAGTACGCCCTGGCGCAGACCGCCGCGCACGACACCGGGGTGCAGCACAGTACCTGCTTCGGGCAGGGCCGCCTCGCGGGCGAGGCCGATCCGGCGGCCGTCCGTCAGGTGCGGTTCCGGGTCTGATCGCTGCCGGGCGGGCACCCACCCGGACGCGACTCCGAGCCCGACACCGAGCCCGACACCGAGTCCGGCCGCGAGTCCGACTCCGAGTACGGCCGCGAGTCCGGCCGCGAGCCCGACACCGACAGCGATCCCGAGAGCGATCCCGAGTTCGGCGGCGTGGCGAAGGAGGAACACGCTGCGGCTCCCTTCCGGGGTGCCCCGACGGCCCCCGTTCGTGATGCCTCGACGATGCCCCCCGTCGCCCCTCCCCCACATGTACCGAACGGCACAACCTGCCCGGCAACACCCCCTGTTCCCCCTGCCGATCGGCAGGGGGAACAGGAACCTCGAAGGGCCCGGCGCCCAGCGCGCGGGAGGCGGGGCACCGGCCGCTACGGCCGGTACACGTACGGCGTCGTCGTGCTCAGCCGGGCGAAGCCGAGGCGCTGGAGGATGGGGCGACTGTCGTCGCTGGCGTCGACCTGCAGGTAGTGGTAGCCGAGGTCGGCGGCGAGGCGCGCGCGGTACGCGACGAGGGCGCGGTAGATGCCCCGCCCGCGCCAGTCGGGGGCGGTGCCGCCGCCCCACAGGCCGGCGAATCCGGTGCCGGGGTTCAGTTCCATCCGGGCCGCGGACACCGGGCGGTCGCCGGCCAGGGCGACGACCATGCTGACGGTGTCGGTGCCGTGCCGGAGGTGGTCGAGCAGGCGCTGCCGCAGACCCGGCAGGTCCGCGCCGAAGGCCTGCGTGTGGGCCTCCACCACGAGGTCGACCCCGGCCGGGTCGGTCACGGGGTGCAGCCGCACGCCGTCGGGGACGACGACCTCGGTGGGCAGGTCGGCGATCCGGGCGATCATCAGCGCCTCGTCCGGCTCGGGCGTGAACCCGGCCGCGCGCAGCCGGTCCCCGAGGTCGGCGGGGCGGTCGTGGGAGTAGGCCTTCCACTCGAACTCCAGGCCCAGCGCGGTGAAGTGGCGCACCTGTCCGGCGATCGCCGCGTCCGCCCCGGCCTCGTCCAGGCCCGACCACACCACGCCGTTCCAGTCGTCCGGTCCGCCCACCTGCCGCACCACCGCCCCGTCGCGCTCGACGCGGACTCCGGGGCCGTCGGACTGCGCGTTGCGCCGGACACACTCGTCGAACAGGGCGAGCACCTCGTCATGATCCATCCGCTCACTCCAGCACGGCCCGGGACCGCACGCCATCGAGTTTCCGGCCGGTCGCCTCCCCGGGGCCGGCCGACGAGGACGAGGCGGACCCCACCGCGGACCGCGCGGCGGCCGGCCGGGCCGCGAGGATCACCTCGCTCGGCGCGTCCGCGCCCATGATGGTGTCCAGCAGGGCGCGGGCCGCGGCGAGTTCGCCCATCTGCCGGGTGATCCTGGCGCGTTCCCGGGCCAGGCCCTCGCGCAGTTCCGGGCAGGTCGGACCGGGGCGGCGGCGCCCCGGGGGCGGCAGTCCCGGCAGGATCTCGGCGATCACCGCGCTGTTGAGGCCGGCCGCGAGGAGGGTGCGGATGCCGTGGACGGCGTCGACGTCCCCCTCGTCGTACGCGCGGTAGCCGCTGGGTCGGCGCTCGGGGGTGAGCAGGCCCTGTTCCTCGTAGTAGCGCAGGGCGCGCGGGGTGACCCCGGTCCGCCGGGCGAGTTCTCCGATCCGCATCGCGGGCACCTCACGTGGTCGGTCGTCCGCCTTGACTCTGCCGTCGGCGTGAAGGTCTAGCGTAACCGCCGTGCCGAACCGACGATCTTCCTCAACCACCTTTTCCCGTCACGCCGTTGCCGTCCTGGGCCTGGGCCCGATGGGCCGGGCGCTGGCCGGTGCGCTACTGGCCGCCGGTCACCCGACCACCGTGTGGAACCGCTCCCCGGGGCGCGACGCCGAACTGCTCACCCTGGGCGCGCGGTCGACCGCGAGCGCCGCCGAGGCGGTGGCGGACGCCCCGCTCGTCCTGCTCTGCGTCCGTGACCGGGCGGCCGCCCGGGCCGTGCTGGACGCCGCCGGGCCTGCCCTGCGCGGCCGGACCGTGGTCAACGCCACCTCGATCGCGCCGGACGAGGCCCGGGCCGATGCCCGCTACGCCGAGGCCCGGGGCTTCCGCCTCCTCGACGCCGCGGTCCTCACCCCCACCCCGACCATCGGCGGCCCCGAGGGCACCGTCCTGCTCAGTGGCGACCCCGAGACCTTCGCCGTGCACGAGGAGACGCTCCGGGCCCTGGGCACCGTGCGTCACGTGGGCGCGGACCCGGGGCGGGCGGCGGCCTACGACGCGGCCCTGCTGGACCTGTTCTGGACCAGCGTGCACGGGTGGGTCCACGCCCTGGCGCTCGCCCGCGCCGAGGGCATCAGCGGCGCCGAACTCGCCCCGTACGCCCAAGGGTTGCCGCGCATCCTGGCCCCGCTGATCGACGACTTCGCCCGGCGCGCGGACGAGCGCCACCACCCGGGCGACCGCAGCAGCGTGGCCTCCGCCGAAGCCGGCCTGACACACGTCGCGCACACCGCCCGGGCGCGCGGCCTGGACTCCTCCGTCCTGGACGCCGCGCTCGCCCTCACCCGGCGGGCGGTCGACGCGGGGCACGGGCCCGACGGGGTGTCGGCCCTGGTCGAGTCGCTCTCCGTCCGGTCCTGTGACCGCAGCGGTGCACCGGATCGGCGGTCGTAGCGGTCGGGTGTGCGGCGACGTCCGATCCGATCGCCGGAGGCCCGGTGGAGGACTTCGTCGTCCGGACGGCCACCACCCGCCCCACCAGGCCCGGCCGGCCCTCCACCCGCTGGTCGATCCGCCGACTCGCCGCCTGCCTGCGAGGGTGCACGGCCGCGTCGTCCGCATCGGCCGTGAGGCCTTACGGTGCCTGCCCCGGGGCCGTGGCACCACCTTCCAGCGCACCGGGACCTGGCAGGAGCCGCCCGGCCCCGGGCGCGAGACCAACGCCCGCCGGCTTGACGTCCTCACCGCCCGACACGAGGAACGCGCCCGCGTCCGCAGCGAGAAGGGCATCCGCTGGGGCGGACGCCCCCTCGACACCGCGGCCTGACCAACCGCGAACCGCAGCCCCCGAGCACCGGAGGGGCAGGTCCAGGAGAAGGACCGCGGCAGCAGGACGACTCAGGAGGCGGACGGTTCGATCTCCCCCGCAAAGACGATGACCTGGTCGATGAGGCTCCGCCGCAGATGGACGACGTCCGTTCCCGCCAGGCTGGGACCTCCACCCGGCGTGGTGAAGACCCACCGGTACCGGGCCCACTCGTCAGGCATGTCCACCGCCGAGCAGCGCGTCATCGTCCCGCTCCCCGCCGGGTGGCGCCGGATGTCCAGCACGAACCGCTCGACCGCCGCGATGCCCTCACTGCGACCCAACGGCCCCCAGAAGACCACGTCCGAGGTCAGGGCCTGGGAGAGCAGGGCAGTCACATAGCTGTCGTCCGAGGCGTTGAACGCGGAGATGAACGTGTCGATCGCGGAGCGTGCAATCTCTTCCTGCATACCCCAGTGATACCAGCCGTCGCGTGCGCTCGTCCCGCGAGCCGCCTTCCGGTCACGGTGAACCGTCCCGGTCACAGCACCGGGTCGTTCCCGGATCAGCCGGCGTCCGAGGTGACGATGCCGTCCGGGCTGCCCTCGCCGACGGCCTGAGAACGGACCGTCGAGCGGGCCGGAGATCGGGTGTCCCGCCCGGTCCGGGCCCGGGCCCCTCGACGGTCGGTGCGCCGTACGACGGCGCTGCACCGCTCGCGGGCCTTCCCGTCGGGGTCAGCCGACCGCGGCGGGCCGGTCGGGGTCGAGGGCCGTGGCGGGCCCGGGGTCGAACTCGCAGATCTCCATCCCGGCGAACGACGTGCGGTCCCGGTCGAGTTGCAGCCACACCCGGGGGGCCTCGTCGTCGAGGTGGATCCAGGCGTTGTCGGCACGGGCGGCCGGAGCCGTTCGGAGGTAGGTGCAGGCCGGGGCGCACCGGCACCAGCCGTGGAAGCGCAGCTCCGCCGCGGCCCGGGCC
The DNA here is from genome assembly GCF_042735125.1 of Kitasatospora sp. NPDC059599. Classification (NCBI taxonomy): domain Bacteria; kingdom Bacillati; phylum Actinomycetota; class Actinomycetes; order Kitasatosporales; family Streptomycetaceae; genus Kitasatospora; species Kitasatospora sp. NPDC059599. The sequence continues at coordinate 67,007 of NZ_JBHWCL010000013.1, forward strand.
AGGACGGGCTGTCCCCGGGCGGCGAGTTCCGCCTCAAGGAACGACACCAGCGCGGGGTGGACGGCCGCGAGCAGCGGCGGTTCGGTCCCGCTCATCCCGCCGGGCCGTCCGCACGGTCCACGCCCGCCGGGCCGTGCGCGCTGTCCGGACCGTCCGGACCGTCCTCGCCTCCCGGGGCCTGCGGCCAGTCGCCGCGCGCCGCCAGGTCCAGGACCAGGGCCGCGATGTTCCACGCGTCGTCGTCGCCCCGGTGGTGGCGGCCCTCCAACGGCAGGCCCGCCAGCGTCAGGGCCTGGGCCATTCCGGGGCGCCGGCGCAGGGTGTGGGAGGCGGTGAAGACGACCTTGGCGTTGGTGTGGCGGTGGCCGAAGGGGTACGGCGTGCCGGTCTGCCGGCACTGACGGGTGAACTGGTTGCGGTCGTAGTCGCCCCAACTGGCCCAGGGCGTCGAGCCGGTGCGGTGCCGGGCCGCCAGCGTCCGGCAGGCTTCGGCGAAGGAGAGTCCGCCGTCCACCTCAGCCTGGGTGAGCCCCGTCAGCTCGGTGCAGAAGGGGCTGACCTTCGATCGGGCCGGGCGCACCAGCAGCCGGTGCTTGGCGAGGCGTTCGCCCGCGCGCAGGTCGACGACGGTGAGCCCGATCTCGATGATCTCGCTGACCTGACCGGGCGGCGGCTGCCCGTCCCAGCACGTGGCTTCGACATCGACCACGTTCAGCAGGTGCTCGTTGACGTCCATGGGGGTGAGCGTAGGGAGGCGCCCCGCACCGGGGCACCCGGTTTTCGGTACCCGCCCCGCCGTGCGTCCGCCCCCGCGTCGGCAGCGCGGCCGCACTGCCCACCACCGCACCGCCCACCACTGCGCCGGCCGCGCCGCGGGTCACTGCGCCAGGTAGCCGCCGTCGACCGGGAGGACGGCGCCGGTGATGAAGGAGGCGTCGTCGGAGGCGAGGAAGAGGACGGCGGCGGCGACTTCGGCCGGGTTGCCGAGGCGGCCCATCGGATGGAGCTTCTCGATCGCCGCGAGGTACTCGGGGCCGCCGGGTTCGTCGCGCAGGCGGGCGACGCGTTCGGTGGTGATGGTGCCGGGGGCGACGGCGTTGACCCGGATGCCGCGGCCGGCCCATTCGACGGCGAGGTGCTTGGTGAGGCCGGAGGCGACGAACTTGGCGGGCCCGTAGACGGCTTGGCCGCGCTGGCCGGCCTCGCCGGAGATGGAGGAGAGGCAGACGACCGAGCCGCCGGGCCGTTCCTGGGCGGTCATCGCCTGGATCGCGTACTTGCAGGTCAGGAACATGCCGCGGCCGTCCACGGCCATCACGTGGTCCCAGTCCTCGGCGGTGGCCTCGGTGATCTCCATCAGGGGGAGCACCCCGGCGTTGGCGACCAGGACGTCCAGGCGGCCGTGCCGATCGACGGCGGCCTCGATCATCCGGCGGGCGTCCCCGTCATCGGCCACGTCGCCGACCACCGTACTGACGGCGCCGGGGAGTTGCCCGGCCAACCGGTCCAGCCCCGCGGCGTCGATGTCGGTGGCGACCACCGACGCGCCCTCCAGGACGAACCGCTCGGCGACGGCTCGTCCGATGCCGCTCGCCGCACCCGTCACCACGCAGGAGCGACCGGCCAGCCGACCGGTCGCGGGGCTTCCCGCCGCGTTCTCCGCCACCATGGGCGCGACTCTAGCCACCCGAACGGGCGGAATTCGGACTTCCGTCACCGTCCCGCCCTTTGGCGCGTCGGCCGGGTGACGCACCCGGGGAGACCGATCAGGGAGACCGACCGGGGAGACCGACCGGGCACGCATCACCCGGGACACGCCGCGGCAGGGGACGGACGCCGCCCACCGCGGCCGCCCGCCCGGTCCGCCCGGTGAGCGGTGCGGCCGGTGGGCGGTGCGGCAGGCGGCACGGCGGAGTGCGGAGTGCCGGGTTCCTGGTGCGGCGTGCCGGGTACGGGCGGCGCCGCCGCCGTCAGACCGTGAGGACGATCTTGCCGCGCAGGTGCCCCTGCTCACTCACCCGCTGCGCCTCGGCGGCCTCCGCCAGCGGGAACACCCGGTGCAGCGGCAGCCGCAGGGTGCCGGCCTCGTGCAGGGCGATCGCGGCCGCGTAGGCGCGCCGGTGGTGGAACTCGACGCCGTCGGCGCCGCCGGTGAAGCGGACGCCGTACTGCTCCGCGCCCACGAAGTCGGCGATGGTCAGGACCCGGTCCGCGCTGCCCGTCAGCTCGACGGACAGCGGCAGCACCCCGCCCTGCCCGGCCGCGTCCAGCGCGCGGTCCACCCCGCCCGGGGCGGCTGCCCGCACCCGCTCGGCCAGGCCCTCGCCGTACGTCACGGGGATCGCACCGAGTTCGCGCAGGTGGTCGTGGTTGGCCTCGCTCGCGGTGCCGATCACGGTGATCCCGCGGGCCCGGGCGAACTGCAGCAGCACGGTGCCGACCCCGCCCGCCGCGCCGTGCACCAGCAGGGTCTCGCCCGCCCGCACGCCGAGGACGTCGAGTGCCCGCTCGGCGGTCTCGGCGGCCACCGGGATCGCCGCCGCCTCCTCCCAGCCGAGCGAGGCCGGCTTGCGGGCCAGCATCGCGGCGGGCACCAGCGCGTGTTCGGCGTAGCCGCCGCCCATCACGGCGCCGAACACCTCGTCGCCGGGGGCGAAGCCGGTCACGCCCTCACCGAGGGCCTCCACCACGCCGGCCAGCTCGTAGCCGTTCACGGCCGGGAAGGCGACCGGGAAGAGCCCGGCCATCGCCCCGCTGCGCACCTTGTGGTCGAGCGGGTTGACGCCCACCGTGCGGACCGCGACCCGGACCTGGCCGGGCCCGGGGGCGGGCAGCTCGATGTCGATCGGGCGCAGCACGTCCGCGCCGCCGTACTCGTGGAAGGCGATCGCCTTGGTCATGGAAGGTCCTTGGGGTTCGGAGGAGTTGCTTCTTGCGACGGTTCCCATCCTGGTCCGGGCCCGATGACCGGGGACCCTGCCGTTCGGCCGGTTCGACCCGTCCGAACGGCCAGGTCGATCCGGTCGCGACCGGACTAGGCTCGGCCCCATGGATCGTGGGGACGGCGTGCGCGGGACGAGCGGCACGGGCAGCGCGGGCAGGACGACCGGCGCGGACGGTACGGGCGGTACGGACGAGGCCTGGCGGGAGTCCTGGGGCCGCCCGGAGGACGCGCTGGCGCGGGCCGTCGAGGTGCTGCGCACGCCGCGGCCCGACCTCCTGCTCCGTCTCTCCCGGATGCTCGGCACGCTCGTCCCGCACGTGGCGGTCGCCCAGCTCAGCGGCGTCTGCACGCACTCCCCCGCCCACGCCCACGGCCTGCCGGAGCTGACCGAGGGGGTCAGCAGCCTGGAGCTGTCCCGGCTGGCCGAGCGCACCACCGCGACCACCTCGGTCGGCCGCCCCTGGCAGGGCGAGGCCGAACTCGCGGGCCGCACCCGGCCGGTGGTCGTCGTCTCGGCGGCCTCGGGCGGTGCGCAGGGTGACGACGAATCGGACACCGCCGCCGCACCGGGCCACGCCGGCGGCGCCGTCCTGGTGCTCGTCCGGGCCGACACCACCCCCGTGCCGCCGGGGGCACTCGCCGTCCTGCAGCACCTGTGGGAGCTGGTCATCGCCCATTCCGACCACCGCGCCACCGACGCCGGGCCCAAGCACGCGGCGGTCTCCCGTGCCTCCGCCACCGCCCGCGCCCGGGCGATCGCCGAGTTCACCGGCACGCACAGTGCGGCGCTCAGCGCGGTCCTGGCGCCGTTGCGCTCGGCCGACCTGGACGACGCGACCGCGCGCCGCAGCGCCACCGAACTGGCCGTCACCGCCCTGCTCGACCTGCGCCGGGGCGCCGATCTGGACCGCACGCTCAGCGAGGAACCCGCCGACGCCGCCTTCGCCCGGCTCGCCCGGGAGCTGCGCCCGCTGCTGCGGCACACCCGGGTGCGGCTGGACGCGGCGCCGCCGGCCGGGACTGCCCGCTCGGTGCCGGCCGATGCCGCACGCACCGCCCGGGAGGCCGTCCGGGCGGCCGTCCTGCTGATGCTGGAGCAGGAGAAGCCGACCCGGCTGCACGTCAGCTGGCAGTTCACCCCGGAGGACGCCCTGCGGGCGGTGGTCCGCGGCGACGGCCTGGGCGTGCTGGCCGTCGACGCCCTCGCCGTCCACCGCACCGACGACCGCATCGCGGCCCTCGGCGGCCGCTGCACCGTCGAGGCCGTTCCCGGCTGGGGCACCACGGTGACGGTCGACCTGCCGCTCTCCCTCCCCGAACCGGCCCCCGGCCCCACCACCGATCCCGTGGACGGTCTCCAGCCGAGGGAGTCGGAGGTGCTCGACCAGCTCGCCCAGGGCCGCCGCAACCGCGAGATCGCCGCCGCACTGCACATCAGTGAGTCGACGGTGAAGTTCCACGTCGCCAACATCCTGGCGAAGCTGGGCGTGGCCTCGCGCGGCGAGGCGGCCGCCCTGGCCCACCGCGCCGGGCTCCCCGGCAGGAGGACGGGCCTGCACGTGGCGTCCTGAGCCCGGGCTGCCCGTACCGGGCGGGGCCGCTCCGGCCCGCTCCGCCCACAGAATGGTTCCATGACCGACCCGACCGGCCCGACCGGCCCTGCCGTCCCGAAGACCCCGACCGGCCCCGCCGTCCCGAGCACCCCGACCGGCCCGGTCCCCCCACCGGCCACCTGGCCCGCCGACACCCCCGGCCTCCTGCGGCTGCCCTCCGGCCGCCTGCTGCGCGGCCGCGGCCTGAGCCGCCCGCTGCCGCCGGGGCCGCGGCCCGACTTCGGCCTCTACCTGCTGGGCCGCCCGCCGCAGGGCCTCCCGTGGGAGCGGCGCTGGGTCCGCTGGCCCGACTTCCGGCTGCCGAGCGACCGCGCGGACGCGGCCGACGCCTTCCGCGAGGCCTGGGAGCGTTCCGCCGCCGAACGCGTCGAACTCGCCTGCGCCGGCGGGCGCGGCCGCACCGGCACCGCCCTCGCCTGCATCGCGGTGTTGGACGGCGTCCCGGCCGCCGAGGCGGTCGCGTACGTGCGCGAGCACTACAGCCGGCACGCCGTCGAGACGCCGTGGCAGCGGAAGTTCGTGGAGCGGCTAGCCTAGGCGGCATGGGTGGGGATCCAGAGGTTTCGGCGGTCAACCGGGTCACCGTGGACACGATCGCGGGCCACGTCCTCCAGGCCGGAACGATCAACCTGACCTGCGCGGACGGGCCTCCGGTCACCGCCGGTTCGGTGGTGGCCGCCTGCGCCGCGTACGCGCGCCGGGTGCGGGAGACGTACGGGCGCCTGGACCTGGAGGTGCTCACCCCGCTCTCCGATCAGGGCGAGCACCCGGTGGTCGAGCTCCGCGAGGTGTTCGTCACCCCGCAGGTCCGGGAGGACCCGCCGCCGGTGGAGCTGCCCCGCGAGCTGTACCGACGGCTGCTGGCGGACCGGGAGTTCACCGGCGAGGAACTCCCGCCCGGGCTGGGCCGGTCGGCGCTCGAACAGCTGCGTGACGACTACCTGGACCGCCCGACCGAGGACGCGTTCGCCGCCCTGACCGGGCCGCGCGGCCAACGGGTCGTCCTGCTCGGCGACCCCGGTTCGGGCAAGTCGACGCTCGCCCGCTACCTGGCCCTCACGCTCTCCCAGGACGGCGCCGGGCCGCTCGCCCCGCTGGACGGGCTGGTGCCCCTGGTGGTCGAACTGCGCCAGTACGCCGAGGGGCTGTGGCGCGAGCGCACGTTCGAGGACTTCCTCGACCACCGTCACCGCGTCGCCGGGATGTCGCTCCCCGGGCCGGAGTTGCGCCGTCTCCTCGACGAGGGGCGGGTCGTCATCGTCTTCGACGGACTGGACGAGCTCTTCGACCCGGGGGTCCGCGCCGCCGCGGCCGAGCGGATCGCCGCCTTCGCGGCCCGGTACGACCGGGTGCGCGTCGTCGTCACCTCGCGGGTCATCGGCTACCAGCGCGCGGCCCTCGGCGGCGCCGGCTTCACCCACTTCATGCTGCAGGACCTGGATCCCGGCCGGATCGCCGACTTCGCCCGCCGCTGGTACGCGATCTCCTGCCCGGCGGACCCGGAGCTCGCGGCCCGCCTGGTCGACCGCATCACCGGCGCGGTGAACGCCTCCCGCCCGATCCGCGAACTCGCCGGGAATCCACTGCTGTTGACGATCCTCGCCATCATCGGGCGGCGCCGGACGCTGCCCCGGGACCGGCGGGGCGTCTACGAGCACGCGGTGCGGGTCCTGGTCGCCCACTGGGACCGCGACACCAAGCACCTGAGCACCCCGCTGAAGTCCGGTGCCGCCGAGGCGATCGAGCTCCTCGACGACCGCGAGCGCATGGAGCTGCTGCGCCTCCTGGCCCGCCGCATGCAGGAGGGCACCGGCGGCATCGCCGGGAACCACATCCACGCGGCGGAGCTGGAGGCGGTGTTCCAGGAGTACTTCACCCAGTTCGGCCTGCCGCCGCACCAGTGCCTGGCCGCCGCCCGAGCCCTCAGGGACGAGTTGCGCGAGCGCAACTTCATCCTGGCCCGCTACGGCGGCGAGGTGTACGGCTTCGTGCACCGGGCGTTCCTGGAGCACCTGGCGGCGGAGGACGTCGTCCACCGGTACACGGTGCGACGGGAGTGGACGCCGCAGGGCCTGATCGAGGAGGTCTTCGCGCGCCGGGCGGACGATCCGGCGTGGCACGAGGTGCTGCTGCTCGTCGTCAACCAGCTGAGCGAGCCGGACGCGGCCGCGGTGATCGACCACCTGCTGGACCGGCGCGACGAGTCCTCGCTGGTCCTGGCGATCCGGTCGTTGGCCGAGGTGCGGAAGATCGGACTGCTGCGTGCGCAGAGCGACCGGGCGGTCGACGACCTCACCGGTTTCCTCGCGGAGTACACCTCCTTCGCGTTCCGGGTGGACGCGCTCCTCGCCGCGCTGTCCGCCCTCAGCGCGGTTCCCTCCTGGACCGGGCGCGACCGCTACCTCCGGTGGTTCCACCTCCGGGGCCAGTTCACCTCGTCGACCAGTGTGAAGATCACGGCGGCGGTCACCTGCCACACCGTCATCGGACGTTCCCTCGCCCTCGCCGCCTTCACCTCCCCGAACAACAAGGGTTCCGCCGTCACCGCGCTGGCCCGCCGGTGGGCCGACCACCCCGACATCGTGCCCTCACTGCTGGCCCTGGCCGCCGAACGGTCCACCACCTCGCTCCGGCACAAGGTGCTGGTCGAACTGGCCGAGGGGTGGCCCGACCACCCGGACGTCAGGCCCCTGCTGCCGGAGATCGAGGCGGCCGCGGCCCGGCCGCTGTTCTCCGGCAGCGCCCTGGAGAACCACCGGCCGGCGGACGTCCCGGTCGAGGCGTTCCGCCCGAGGGAACCGGGTGACCCCGCGGTCCTGATGGACCTCGCCGCCAACGGCCGGACGGGTTCCGTCCGGTGCGACGCCCTCCAGTCCCTCGCGGAGTCCTGGACGCGGCACCCCGGCGTCCTTCCGCTGTTCCTCGACCGGGCCGTCGGCGACGTGCAGAACAACGTGCGGGAGGCCGCGGTCCGCGAACTGGCGCGCTGGCGGACCGACGCCCCGGCCGTCCTGCCGGTGCTGCGCGATCGAGCCCTGAACGACCGCAGCCCCAGCACCCGCCGCCGCGCCCTGGAGGGGCTCGCCCGGCTGGACTCCGACGGCCCCGGGACCGTGCTGCTGCTCACCCGGACCGCGACGGGTTCGGAGAACTCCGGGCTGCGGCTGACGGCCCTGGACCTCCTGGCCCGGTACCGGGGTTCGCACCGCGAGACGCTCCCGGTCCTGCTCGACCGCGCCACCGCCGACTCCGACGCCACCGTCCGCGCCGCGGCGCTCAGCCACTACGCGGTGCTCGCCCCGGACGACGCCGAGGCCCTCGTCCTCGCCCGGGCGTCGGGCGACCCCGGCCGGAACGTCCGCGGCCAGGCGCTGACCATGCTGGCCTGGCAGTGGCCGGACCACCCCGGGACCTCCGCCGCTCTGGAGCACGCGGCCGCCTCGGACCCGGAGGCGTACGTCCGCGCCACCGCCCGGGAATGCCTCGAAGCCGTCACCCGCCTCGCCGCCTCCACCTGAGCCCACGGACAGGCATCCGCGACCACCACGGCCGCCGCCGACCTCCGGGTCGACACCCAGGCCGACCACCCTGCCGACGCCTGAGCCGAACCCCGAACCCCGACCGCCGAACCCGGCCCCGGCCGGGCCTCAGGTCCTGCGGAGTCGGCCGGGCCTCAGGTCTTGCGGAGTTCCGGCGCCGGCGCACCGATGAGCAGCCGGCGCACCGCGTCCCAGGCGGACCGCAGCGCGGCCGCACAGGCGCGGGTGTCGGAGCCGAGCAGGCGCAGCCAGGCGCCGCTGTCCCGGGGGAGCACGCTGACGCCGTACAGCAGGCCGCAGTCGGCCAGGGCCTCGTGCAGGGCGTCCGCGACCCGTCCGGGCGGGGCGAGCGGGCTCAGGACGTAGAGGCTGGACATCACGTCGTGCCCGGCGAGGACGGCCGGACCGGTCACGCCGCTGCCTGCGCCGGCGACTCCACTGCCGCCGGCGCGCCCTCGCGACGGCTCCAGCCGCACCGCGTCCAGGGCCACCGGGCTGCCGTCCGGGCGGCGCACGTCGAGGTCCGAGGCGAACACCCGGTAGGCGTTGCGCTCGCCCCGGGCGAGGCGGCCGGCCAGGACGGTCTCGCTCGCCAGCACGGTGGCGTCCGGGTCGACGGTCAGCACGGTGCGCTGGTAGAGGCGGGAGTCGACGAAGGGGATCACCGGCTCGGGCAGGTACTCGACGTAGGCGCCGGGGCCTGCCGTCAGGTGGACGAGTTGCGTCGCGTAGTCGTGCTCCATCCGGTAGACCTTGGTGGCCGCCTGGGTGGTGAGGTGGACGGCCGTGCCGGCGCCGCAGCGCACGTCCGTCCGCAGCCGGTCGGCCTGCAGGATGCCGCCGCCGGTGGACAGCAGGAAGGTGACGGCGAGGTCGGGGCGGGCCGGGTCGTAGTACAGCGGGCGCATGATCTGCAGCGGCGACTTCTGGTAGTGGCCGGTGAGTTCGGTGCGTCCGCCGATCCGCTCGAAGGCGAGTTCCAGCAGTCCGACCTTGCCGGGGCGCCCGACCGCGAGGGTGTCGGGCGTCCCGGCGTGGCGGCGGACCTCGTGCGGGACGCGGGCCGGCTCGTAGTGCCGGGGGTCGAGCCGGGGCACCGCCGGTGGTACGGGGTCCTCCTCGGCCGCGGTCACGGTCACGGTCACGCGGGCACCTTCCGGAAGGTCTCCAGGAACGCCGCGATCTCCTCCAGCCCCTCCCCCGTCAGGCAGTTGGTGAGGGCGACCGGGCCGCCCTCGCGCACCCGGCGGGCGTCGGACTCCATGATGCCGAGGTCGGTGCGGACGTACTGGGCGATGTCGATCTTGTTGATGACCAGCAGCTCCGACTCGGTGATGCCCGGGCCGCGCTTGCGGGGCATCTTCTCGCCCTCGGCGGTGTCGAGGACGAAGAGGAACAGGTCGACCAGCACGGGGCTGAAGGTCAGTGTGAGGTTGTCGCCGCCGGACTCGAACAGCAGGGTGTCGACGTCCGGGAAGCGTTCCAGGAGTTCGGCCCCGGCCGCGAGGTTCATCGTCGGGTCGTCCCGGACGGCGGTGTGCGGGCAGGCACCGGTCTCCACGCCGACGACCCGCTCCGGGTCCAGTACTCCGGCCAGGGCGCGGCGCACGTGCTGGGCGTCCTCCTGGGTGTAGATGTCGTTGGTGATGACCGCGGGGCGGTGGCCGCGCGCGATCAGTACCGGGACGAGCGCCTCGATCAGCGCCGTCTTGCCGGAGCCCACCGGTCCGCCGATGCCCACGCGGAGCACGTTCTCGGTCAACTCTCCTCCTCTGGTGCGAAATTGCCGGCTCGAAGGTGCTCTGTGAGGCACGGAGCCGCGGGTTCAGGTCGCGAACAGCCGGGCCTCGGCCCGTTCGTGCCGTCCGGACATCGCGTCGGCGACGGGCACGCAGCCGCCGAGGTCGGCCGATTCCCTTTCCAGCGCGGCCGCCACGACCTCCCGGATGACCGGCGCGGCAGCCCGTAGCACCACCTGCGCCCGGCGGTGGTCGGTCAGCCGCAGGCGCAGCGCCGCGCCGACGAAGCTGGTGCAGAACGCGAACAGGTCGCCGGTGACGGCCTGTTCGACGGGGACGCGGGCCGCGGCGTAGGCCACCCCGGCGGCCACCGCCTGGCAGCCGGGGGCGCGCTTGTCCGCGACCAGTGCCGCGTACCGCTCCAGCGGTTCTCCGCCGACCGACTCCCGGGCGATGTCCAGGAGTTGGCGTCCGGTCCGGGTGGCGGCCAGGCGTAGCTCACGGTTGAGCTTGGTGGCGTGCAGCCGCTGGTCGGTCTCGGCGAGCAGGTCCCAGTCGCCCGCCGAGGCGGCGCGGTGGGCCAGCGCGAGCGCGGTGGCGTCCGACGGTCCGACGCCGTACCGCAGCAGGTCGGCGAGCAGGTCGGGGAGGGTGTCGGGGGTGACGGCCCTGGCCTGGGCGTAGCCCTCCAGGCCGTGCGACAGGGTGTAGAAGCCGCTGGGGAAGGCGGAGTCGGTGAGTTGGAGGCAGACCAGCAGGGCGTCCAGCCGGTCCTCGGCGGCGCTGCCCGCGCCCGGGGCGGCAGGGGCGGACCCGCCGACACGGACGGGTCCGTCCGCCCGGGAGGCCGCGCTCGCGCGAGGCGTGCCGTCCGCCGGGGAGGCCGCGCTCACGCGAGGTAGAACAGGTGGTTGAGCGGCAGTTCGCGGGCCGGCTCGATGGTCGCGGGCTCGCCGTCCAGGGTGACCTTGTACGTCTCCGGGTCGACCGCGATCTTCGGCAGCGCGTCGTTGCGCACCATGTGCTGCTTGCCGACCGACCGGCACCGCCGCACCGGGAGGACCCGGCTGTCCAGCCCGAGCCGCTCCGGGACGCCGAGGTCGACCGCGGCCTGTGACATGAAGGAGACCCGGGTGGCCTGCCTGGCCCGTCCGTACGCGCCGAACATCGGCCGGTAGTAGACCGGTTGGGGCGTGGGCAGCGAGGCGTTCGGGTCGCCCATCAGCGCCCAGTTGATCACCCCGCCCTTGATCACCATCTTGGGCTTGGCGGCGAAGGAGTTGATCGGCCAGAGCACGATGTCGGCGAGCTTGCCGGGCTCCAGCGAGCCGATGTGGTCCGCGGTGCCGGAGGCGACGGCCGGGTTGATGGTGAGCTTCGCGAGGTAGCGCAGCACCCGGACGTTGTCGTGGCGTTCGCTGTCGCCGGCCAGTTTGCCGCGCTGGTCCTTGCAGTGGTGGGCGGTCTGGAAGGCGCGGGTGAAGGTCTCGCCGATCCGGCCCATCGCCTGCGAGTCGGAGGAGAAGATCGAGATGACGCCCTCGTCGTGCAGGACGGTCTCGGCGGCGATGGTCTCGGCGCGGACCCGGGAGTCGGCGAAGGAAACGTCCTCGGGGATGTCGTGGCTGAGGTGGTGGCAGACCATCACCATGTCGAGCAGTTCGTCGACCGAGTTGACGGTGTAGGGCAGTGTCGGGTTGGTGGAGGACGGCAGGACGTTGGGCTCGCCGGCGATCCGCATGATGTCGGGGGCGTGGCCGCCGCCCGCGCCCTCGGTGTGGAAGGTGTGGATGGTGCGGCCGTCGATCGCGGACAGGGTGTCCTCGAAGTAACCGGACTCGTTGAGGGTGTCCGTGTGGATGGCCACCTGGACGTCGTACTCGTCGGCGACGCCCAGCGCGCTGTCGATCGCGGCCGGGGTGCTGCCCCAGTCCTCGTGCACCTTGAGGCCGCACACGCCCGCCTCGACCTGCTCGCGCAGCGCGCCGGGCAGCGAGCCGTTGCCCTTGCCGAGCAGCCCGACGTTGACCGGGAGGTCCTCGACGGCCTGGTACATCCGGCCGATGTTCCACGGGCCGGGGGTGCAGGTGGTGCCGTTGGTGCCGTCGGACGGGCCGGTGCCGCCGCCGATGAGGGTGGTGATGCCGTTGCTGAGCGCCTCCTGCACCTGCTGCGGGGCGATGAAGTGGATGTGGGTGTCGATGCCGCCGGCGGTGGCGATCAGGTGCTCGCCGGAGATCACCTCGGTGCCGGGGCCGATCACCAGCCGCGGGTGCACGCCGCTCTGGGTGTGCGGGTTGCCGGCCTTGCCGACGGCGGTGATGAATCCGTCCTTGACGCCGATGTCGCCCTTGACGACGCCGAGCACCGGGTCCAGCACGACCACGTTGGTGATGACCAGGTCGAGCGCGCCCTGGGCGGAGGTCGCGGCCGGGTCCTGCGCCATGCCGTCGCGGATGCCCTTGCCGCCGCCGTAGACGGCCTCGTCGCCGTAGTGGCCCTGGTTGAAGTCCCGTTCGACCTCGACCACCAGGTTGGTGTCGGCGAGGTGGAAGCGGTCGCCGACGGTGGGGCCGAACAGGTCGGTGTACTGCTTGCGGGAGAGGATGGCCATCAGCGGACGCCTTCCTGGTGGATCTCGGTGGGGAAGTCCCGGGGCCGGTCTTCCTTGAGGTCGAGGTTGGTGCCCTTGAAGCCGAGGGCGATCGCCCGGTCGATGGCCCGGGCCCGGGTGGCGGGCGCGGTGGTGCCGCCGTCGACCAGGTTGCTGAAGCCGACCAGGCGGCGGTGGCCGCCGAACTCGGCGAGCGTGACGTCCTTGGTGTCGCCCGGCTCGAAGCGGACGGCGGTGCCGGCCGGGATGTCCAGGTGCTTGCCGAAGGCGGCGTTGCGGTCGAAGTCGAGGGCGCGGTTGGCCTCGAAGAAGTGGTAGTGGGAACCGATCTGGATCGCCCGGTCGCCGGTGTTGCTGACCGTGACGGTGACCTTGGCGCGGCCGGCGTTGATCTCCACCGGGTCGTCGCCGTACAGGTACGCGGCGCCACCAGACATGGCTGGCCTTCCTCTCTGCCGGTTCAGCGGGGGGTGGGTGCGGGTGCGTGGGGGTGGTGCTGGTGGGCTTGGTGGGGGTGCGGGTGGCCGTGGTGGTGTGCCTCGCCCGGCCCGTGGATGTGGCCGTGGGCGTGGGTGTGGGCGTGGGCGTAGCCGTGCCCGTGCTCCGCGTCGAGGCCGGCCGCGATGCCGTCCTCCCCGTGCCCGAGCAGGTGCAGCGCCGCCGCCGTCCGGGCGGCGACCACGCCGGCGAGCGCGGCCGGCCGCAGCAGCGGACCGCCGTCGCGGACCCCGGACGGTGCCGGGTGCGGGGCCGGGCCGAAGGAGGCCGGAACGGCCGTCACCTCGCGGGCTCCGAGCAGGCGGCAGCGTTCGGCTCCCTCGACCGGGTCGGGGTCGCCGCCCTCGAAGGCGACTTCCACCCAGCGGTGCCGCCCGTACTGGCGGACCAGCCGGGCGATCCGGAACAGCTCGGCGTCCTCGAAGGGGCCGGCCGCCGGGGCGGTGACCAGCAGCGCGCCGTCGGGGGCGGGGCCGGCCGCGGCGCGCAGCCAGCCGACCAGGTGCTCGGCGGCGGCGAAGGGCGCGGTCAGGGCGAGCCGGCCGCGGCCCTCCCCGGCGGCGAGCCAGCGCAGGGCCCGGGCGGCGTCGGCCACCAGCCGGGGGTCGCGGCCGAGCGTCATCGGCACGACGCACACCGGACCTTCGCCGTCGGCCAGCGCCGACCGCACCGCCTCGGTGAGGGGGCGTCCGGCGGGGGCGGCGGCGTGCACGGCGGGGTCGGCCGCCACCAGCGCGGCCAGGTCCCGTCCGCCGCGGCTCTCGTGGCCGCCGGCCAGCACCACGGTGGCGGGCTGCGGTCGTGCCATGGTTCAGGCACCCACCGGGTCGTGGCAGGAGACGAGTTTGGTGCCGTCCAGGAACGCGGCCTCGACCTGGAGCAGCGGCAGCATCTCGCGCACGCCGGGCATGACGTCCGCGTTGCCGACGACGTGTTTGCCGATCTCCATGCACTCGGCGACGGTGCGGCCGTCCCGGGCGCCTTCCATGATGGCCTCGCTGATCAGTGCGCAGGCCTCGCTGTAGTTCAGTTTGACGCCTCGGTCGCGGCGTTTGCGGGCCAGGTCGGCCACGACGTAGATGTACAGCTTGTCCATCTCACGCGGCGAGAGATTCACGGGAATCACTCTTCCTTTCCGAGGATCCGATGAAATGCAGGGGAGTTGGACGGAGAATCAGACCCGGCGCAGACGGGGAACGGCCGGCACGGCCGCCAGGAACAGCATCGTGGTCAGCACGAACGGCCAGGTGAAGGCGTGGCCGCCGAAGGGCGCGCAGATCGCGGCGAGCGCCGGGGTCAGGACCGTCGCCACGGCCGCGCCCAGCAGGGCGTAGGCCGCGCTCCAGCCGCTGGGGGCGACGAACACGCCGCACAGCGCGAGCGCCACCAGGACGCCGCTGTAGCCGAGCAGCCCCTGCCCGACGGCGTCGGCGGGCGCGCCCAGCCCCCAGGCGGTGAGCAGTCCGGTAGCGCTGCCCGCGCAGGCCATCAGGCCCGCCAGGCTGCTCGCGGCGAACAGGCCGGCCAGGAAGAGCAGGCCGACGTACCACTGGGGCATGAAGAAGACCTGGCCGATGTTCGCGAAGAACCCGCGCCAGAGTTCGCTCCAGCCCGGTCCGCTCTCCCCGCCCGCCGCCACGGGCAGGGCACCGGACGTCCCGGAGCCGTGCCACAGCCGCCGGAATCCGGGGGCGGCGGCCGTGACGGCCGTCGCGACCAGGCAGAACGGCGCGGTCAGCGCCGGGATCCGCCACGTCGACAGGACCGCCCCGAGCCCCGCCGTGGCCACCACGGCGGCGGCCGATCCGAGCACCGCCAGCACGACCGTGGCCGGCTGCCCGGCCCCGAAAAGGACCGCGCAACCCAGCGCCACCAGGCACCCGTTGTACCCGTGCAGCCCCGCCCCGACCGCACTCCGGTCGAGCCCCAGCGCGTACGCGACGGCGGTGGAGACGGCGCTGCCGAGCAGACCGTAGAGCCCGTACGGCGGGCCGGCCGCGAACAGTGCGGCAACGAAGAGGAGTCCGCAGACGACGGACGGCATGAAGTCGACCTGTGCGACACCGCGCAGGACTTCCGCGACCACCCTGACGGACGCCATCCCGACGGATTCCGTCCCAACGGATGCCGTCCCGACGGATGCCGTCCCGCCGGATGCCGGACGAGCCGCCCCGACCGCGCCCTCCCCACCCTTGCCCTGACCCATGCTTCGCACCAATTCCCGGTACGGCCGGTGGATTCGGAAGCAACCCCCGGCGATTCCTCCGGAACCGTACTCCGACGGATTGCGAACCAGAATGCGCACGGGGAGCTACGTCAAGTCGACGAAGCGTGACGATCAGGGCGCTGAGCTGCAACAATTTGTTGAAATGACGGCCGGTGAGGTCGCTGAAGAGGGAAATTCTTTGCGAAGTTTTACTCGGTGATTCCCAAGTGCCGGACCAGGAACCGCTCCGAGGCCGCCACCTGGAACTCCGGCACCTCCAGGTGCCCGCCCGGATTGGCGTGCAGCGTCTTCTCCCGCGAGCCGAACGCGTCGAACAGCGCCAGCGCCGTCCCGCGCGGGACCAGCTCGTCGTCCCACTGCAGGACGAACTCCGTCGGCACACCCACCCGGCCCGCCGCCTCCACCTGAGCGGCGGCCCCCGTCAGTCCGAACACCGCGGCGGCGATCCGCGGTTCGGCCGCCGCGAGCGGGATGCCGACCACGCTCCCCAGCGACAACCCCCAGAACCCGACCGGCCCGAAGCCCTCCCCCGCCCCGCCGAGCGCGTCCAGCACCGCTACCCACTCCGGCACCGCCCGATCCGCGAGGGCCGCCGTGTGCCGCGCCACCCAGGCGCTGATCGGCCGCCGCGCGGCCAGCAACTCCCCGATCTCCGTGACGAACCGCTCGTCCTGCGCACTGCGCGGCCGCTCCCCGTGCCCCGGGGCGTCCAGCGCCACCGCCGCGAAGCCGTACCGCGCGGCGCACCGCCGGGCCCGCTCCGCCATGCCCAGCTTGTCGCCGCCACCACCGTGCCCGAGCAGCACCAGCGGCCGGCCGCCGAGCGGCGGCCCCTCCGGCTGCCACAGCACACCGGGCACGCCGTCGACCGTGAAACCGCGCTGCGAGACGCCGTCCGAGCTGATCTCCGAGATGAAGTGCACCCGGCCATGATGGCGCCCGACACACGTTCGAGTCCCGGGTTTCGCCGCCGTGGCCGATAGTCGCCGGGCCCGCACCCCTCCGCGCGCGCCCGCGACCCCTCGACCCCGTTCCGCGCGCGCCCGCGACCCCGCGACCCCGCGACCCCGCTCCGCCGTGACCGGGCCCGGGGCGCCGGTCCCGGCCGCCGCCCCACGCCCCGCCCGCTAGACCTGCGCCGTCTCCCGCAGGAAGTCCAGCAGCAGCGCCGTCGTCTCCTCCGGCCGCTCCAGGTTCGGCAGGTGGCCGGCCCACGGCAGTTCCAGGTGCCGGGCGTTCGGCAGGACGGTCGGCAGGTGCGCCGCGATCCCCCGGAAGTCCGGCACGTCGTGGGCGCCGCCGACGACCAGGGTCGGGGCCGTGATCAGCGCGAGGTCGACCTCCTCCCGGTCCGGGCCGACCGTGGCGTCCGCCTGCACGTCGAAGGCGTGCCGCTGCATCCGCCGCACGCTTGCGCGGGTTGCCTCGTCCGCCTCCGGCCCCAGCCAGGTCTCGACGTTCAGCTCGACCGCCCCGTCGATGTCACCGGCCTCGATCAGCTCGTCCTCGCGCCCGCCGAAGGCCCGCAGTTCCTCACTGGGCAGGTGCCCGGGCATGCCCGGTGCGAGCAGGGCCAGCGCGGTCACCGCCGCCGGACGCAGCCCGGCCACCGTCAGGGCGATCCGCCCGCCGTGCGAGGCGCCGACCAGCGTCGCGGACCCGATGCCCAGGTGGTCCAGCAGGGCCAGCACGTCACCGGCGTCGCTGTACGGCGCCTGCGCGAGCGGCGATTCGCCGAACCCCCGGAAGTCGCCCCGCACCACCCGGTACCCGGCGTCGGCCAGCCGCTGCCACTGCGCGTCCCACATCCGCCGGTCGCACACCGAGGAGTGCAGCAGCACCACGGCGGGTCCGCTGCCCGCCACGTCATGAGAAATGATCATTCGGCGGATGCTAACGGCCCCTTCCGCGATCGCCAAGCGATTTCGGGCGCACCGCGGTTCACCGGCCCGCCGCACCTCGCCCCCCTCCCGGCGCGGGTCCGCCGTTCCCGCCGCACCTCACCGAGCCCCGGCGGCCCGCCCGGCCGTAGCACCGGATGAACGGACCCGGGACGGAAGTAAGCGCTTCCGGCCGCGCACGGGCTCTGAGCGGGTGAGGAGGTGCTCATGGGAGACACGAAGAGCGGGCGGGACGAGGAGTTCCAGGCGTTCGTCGTCGCGGTCTGGCCACGTCTGGTGCGAACGGCGTACCTGCTGGCCGGGGAGCAGTACGCGGCGGAGGACCTCGTGCAGTCCGCAGCGGAGAAGGCCTGCGCGGCCTGGTCGAAGGTCCGCCGCGCGGACGATCCGTACGCCTACGTGCGGCGGATCCTGGTCAACCAGCACGCCCGCCGCTGGCGGCGCCGGCCGCCGGAGCTGCTGGTGGACACGGTGCCGGACGCCGCGGCGGTGGAGGACGGGTACGCCCGGTCCGACCAGCGCGGGGCGCTGCTGGCCGCGCTCGCCACCCTGCCGCCGCGCCAGCGGGAGGCCGTGGTGCTGCGGCACTGGGAGGACCTGAGCGACAGCCAGACCGCGGCGGCCATGGGCTGCTCGGCGGGTGCGGTGCGCAGCCACGCGGCGAAGGGCATCGCGCGGCTGCGGCAGGTCACCGAACTGGTGGGACTCAAGGACACGACACACATCGGAGGAACGGTATGAGCGCGCACGTGGACGGCGACAAGGACCTGTGGGTCGGGCTCGGCCTCGCGGAGGCGGCGGCCGGCGCGAAGGTCGGTCCGGCACCGGTCGCGGACATCGTGGCGGGCGGCCGCCGGCTGCGGAACCGCCGCCGCACGATGGTCGGCGCGGTGGCACTGGCCTCGGTGGTGGCCCTGTCGGGCGGGGCGCTGACCCAGCTGCGCCCGGACCCGGCGGCCACGGGCGCCGCCGTCGCCGCCGGCAGCGGTCCGGTCGCCGTCGGACCGGCCGCCGCTCCGGCGACCACCGCCGCCCCCGGGACGCGCGACCCGTTCACCCCGGTCCGGGTGCGGCTGGGGCAGGGCGTCGCCAACGGCAAGACCTGGGAGATCTGGCAGGCGCTCTGGCCGCTGGCGCCGAAGGACCGGGCGTACGAGCAGGCGCTGGCGGTGTGGCAGGAGCGCGCGCCCTTCGACTCGAACATCGCCAAGCCGACCCCGGAGTACGTCGCCCAGTACTGGCAGGCCGACTCGGATGTCATCGACACGTACTTCGTCGTGGACGGGGTCCGCCTCGGCCACGACTCGGCGGGTGACACCCCGGCCCCGGGCAAGCTCGACCCGCGCAGCGCGGCCGACTTCAGCGGCGGCCTGTTCGGCCGCAGCAGCAAGGACGGCATCGTGCCCCCGGTGGACGTGGTCGTCATCTCCCTGGGCCCCGACGTCGGCCGGGTGGTGGTGCACTGGGCGGACGGCACGAGCACCGAGCCCGAGGCCGTCACCGTCGGGGACTCCCCCACCCGCCGCATGGTGGTGGCACGCCCGGGGACCGTACGGGCGACGTCCTGGGAGTTCTACGACAAGGCCGGCAACCGGCTACAGGACCGCGACGCCAAGTTCCTGACCGAGCCGGCTTCCTGACCGAGCCGGGTTTCGTCACCGGGTCGGATTCCTGACCGGGCCGACTTCGTGACCGGGCAGGTCCCTTGACCGCCGGGCCCGGTGACCGGATCCTCGGGGCGCCCGGCGCGCGAGCCCTTCCGCGTGGTCTCCTGGACGGATGACGGTTCAGGGGGATGCGGGTTCCGGCGCGGACGCGGATGCGGTCGCGGTGTCGACGAGGACGGCGGCGGGCCGGTGGGGGTGGGGCTCGCTGGGGCTCTTCCTGCTCGCCTTCGCGGTGTTCGAGGCGGTGAAGCACGCCGGCCCCACCGTCCCGCTCGCGGTGGCCGGGCTGCTCGTCCCGTTCGCGGCGGGGCTCGTTCCGCAGGCGGGGAGCGCGCTCGCCCGGCACCTGCTGCTCCGGCCGTGGGTGCCGCTGCTGGTCACCGCGGTCTGCACCGCGGTCCCGGGCCCGCCCGAGGACACCGCCGCGCCCTTCGCCCTCGGGCTGGCCTGGCTGGCCCACCTCGCCCTGCGCGCGGCCCTTCGCGACGACCGGCGCGGCGTGCCTCACGGTGTGCTGCGCAGAGTGCCTCGCGGGGTGCCTCGCGGGGACCGGACGGCGGCGGGACCGGCGGGCCGGTAGCAGTCCGGCGGCGAGCCTTCGGGAGTGGGAAGTCGGCAGGACCGACGTCCCACTCCCGCGGTGGTCCACCGGTGGTCGTCAGCCGGCGGCGGCCTCCAACAGCAGCTTCGCTGCCACCGCCGCCCCGTCGTCACGGATCCCGCCCGCGACGGCCGCGGCCCGCTCGGCGATGCCGGGCGTCAGGGCCTGCCGGAGGGCGGCGGACAGGGAGTCGGCCGTCGGGGTCGGGCCGTCGTGGGCGACGCCGATGCCCAACGCGGCGACCCGGGCGGCCCAGTACGGCTGGTCGACGATCTGCGGCACCAGGACCTGGGGCACGCCGGCCCGGGCAGCCGTGGTGGTGGTGCCCGCGCCGCCGTGGTGGACGACGGCGGCGACCCGGGGGAACAGCGCCTGCTGGTTGACCTCGTCGACGGCGAAGCAGTCGACCGCGCCGTCGGCCTCGGCCAGCCGGGCCCAGCCGCGTCCGAGCAGGACCCGGCGGCCCTGTGCGCGGACGGCGTCGACGGCCGCCCGGGCGGTGGCCGCCGCGTCGGCCAGCGGCATGCTGCCGAAGCCGACGTACACCGGTGCCTCACCGGCCGTCAGGAAGGCCTCCAGGTCGGCGGGCAACGGGCGGTCGTCCGGCAGGATCCACGCGCCGGTGTGCACGACCTCGCGGTCGGCCGGGAGCAGCCAGGGGCCGAGGGTCGGGTCGGTGGCCAGCCACGGCCGGTCGGTGAAGACGTGGTCGCGGACGTTCTCGGCCACCGGCAGTCCGACGGCCGCCCGGTGGCCGTTGACCGCTTCGCCGAACAGCGCGTTCATGGCCTCGACGTTCAGCGCCCACAGCTCCCGGTTGTCGGTCACCTCCGCCGGGTAGGGCCGCATCGGGTACTCGAACGGCGGGTGGTGCGGGGAGGGCAGCATGGTCGGCTGCAGGGCGACGTACGCGAAGTGCGCGCCCAGCTTCTCGGCTGCCGCCTGCGCGCCGGCGACGGCCGGGAACAGTCCGGTCGCCACCACCGCGCCGCCGGGTTCGGCTGCCGCGAGGACCGCCTCGTGGAACTGCTCGACCAGCGCGGCGGCCCGCCGGGGGAAGTCCGTCGGCGCCGGGCGCGGCCCGGTCACCAGTGAGCGCACCGACTGCCCGACCGGCACCACCTCCACACCCGCCTCGGCCAGCCGGGCCGCGAACTCCTCGTCCGGCGGCGCGCACACCCGCACCCGCGCACCCAGCGCGCGCAGGTGCACCGCCAGCCCGGCCAGCGGCTCGACATCCCCGCGCGACCCGTACGTCGACAACACCACTCGCACGTCGTGACTCTCCCGTATGTCCCTGGTCCTGGCTTCGAGTCGGTGATTCTGCGGCACGACCGGGGCCTTGCGGCAAGTCCCCCCGTGCGTTGTAGGTTGAGGGTGGCGGGGAGTGGGGTGCACCTCCCCGGCCGCCCCGGGGCCCGCTCCGGACGGTCTGTCAGACTCCTTCCATGCGGGCGATCATCGAGGACATGGCCGGGCAACTGACCGCGGTACCGGGCGTGGTGGGAGTGATGCTCGGGGGAAGCCGGGCAAGGGGCGAGCACGGTCCGGCGTCGGACTGGGACCTCGGGGTGTACTACCGGGGCGACGGCCTCGACCTGGCGGCGCTGCGGGCGCTCGCCGGGCCCGGGGTGGAGGTGGCCGGACCGGGCGGGTGGGGGCCGTGGGTGAACGGCGGTGCGTGGCTGCGGGTCGACGGGGTCGCCGTGGACTGGATCCTGCGCGACCTGGACCGCGTCGAACGGGTGTGGGCGGACTGCCGCGTGGGCCGCTACGAGGTGGGCGTGCAGCCCGGCCACCCGCTGGGGTTCTGGTCGCCCTGCTACGCCGGCGAGGTGGCCTGCGGGCAGGTGCTGGCCGACCCGACGGGCAGGCTGGCGGAACTGAAGCGGCGGACCGCCGACTACCCCGAGCCGCTGCGCGCGGCCCTGACGGCCGTGGCGTGGGAAGCGGGGTTCCTGCTCGACGTCGCCGCGAAGGGCGCGGCCCGCGCGGACGGCCTGTACGTGTCGCTCTGCCTGTCCCGGGCGTTCGGGGTCCTGGTGCAGGCGCTCCACGCCCACGACCGCCGCTGGTGCCTGAACGAGAAGGGCGCCCTGGCCGTCGCCGAGCGGCTCCCCGCCGCGCCGACGGACTTCGGCCCGCGCATGCGGGCCCTGCTGGCCGCGCCGGGCGGCACGGCCGGGGTGCTGTCGGGGACGGTCGCCCGGGCGCGGGAGCTGACCGGGGAGACCGTCGCCGCCCTGGAACGCTGAGCCGGAACGCAGGGTTGGAACGCCGAGTTGGAGCACTGAGCCGGAACGCCGAGGTGGAACGCCGAGCCGGACTCAGGCCGTCGGGCCGAAGGCCTCCTGGTAGGCGGGCCCGGTGATCGGCCGACGGTCGTAGAAGGCGTCGGGCAGGTCGAAGGCGTCCACCAGCGCGAGCGGGTGCTCGGCCAGCCGCGCGACGGATCGTTCCTGCAGGCGGTGCAGGTCCGCCGCCCGCTCCGGCGTCAGCTCCCCGGCACCGAACAGGAGCGTGCCGTGCGCGTCGATCCGGCGCAGGGTGAACAGCCGGTGCAGGTCCAGCAGGAGCGCGCGGACGGTGTCGTCCCGCGCGGCGTCGGCCCAGGCGAGCAGGGCGTCGGCCGCGTCGTGTTCGGCCCGGGCGGTGACGGCGGCCAGGGCCTCGGGCGCCGCCGCGTTCCACCGCCGCAGGCCGTCCCCGGCGGGTGCCCCGCGCAGGAGGGTCCGGGCGCGGGCCAGCCGCAGCCTGGCAGCGGCCCGGAGCAGGTCCTGACGGACCGCCGGATCGTCGAGGCCGCCCGTGACCGGGGCGGCCGCCGGGGGCTCGGGCTCCAGCATGAGTTCGGCCGCCGCCTTGGCCCAGAGCGCGAGGTTGTCGCCCTCGGCGGTGATGGTGCCCTCGATGTCCGCCGCGTAGGCGGTGATCCCGTTGACGGGCAACAGCCCCTGGGCGCCGCAGCGTTCACGAGCCTCGATGATCAGGTCGCGGGCCCGCCAGGTGACCCAGCCCTTGGTGACGGCCACCTGCCGTTCGGCGGCGGCGGACTCCTCGGGGTCGGCCGGGTCGCGCCCGGCCCAGCGGTCCACGGCGGCGCGGTGCAGGGCGGTCATCGCGTACACGGTGGCCAGGCCCTCCAGCAGCGGCCCGTGGTGGGTGCGGTGGGCCCAGACCGGGATGCGCCGGTCCGGCCGGGCCCCGGTGACCTCCCGGTGCTGCGCGTACCGGACGGCGGTGGCGAGCACGGCCCGCGCGGCACCGGCCGCGGCGGCGCTCATGCACAGCTTGCCGGTGGTGACCCGGCCGATCGCGGCAAGGAATCGTTTCCGCTTGCTGCCGAGCGCGCTGGTGAGCGTGCCGTCGTCGGCGAGCCGGCCGTGGGCGCCGGTGAGCAGCGCCTCGTAGGGCAGGCGGACCCGGTCGAAGGACGTGAGGCAGTGGTCGACGGGGCTGCCGGGGCGCTGCGGCAGCGGGTCGACGGTGATGCCGGGCAGCGGGCGGCCGTCGTCGCCGGTGAGCGGGGCGAGGACGAGGAGGATCCCGTGGTCGCGCCCGTCGACGCGCAGCCGGGCGGCGACCACCGCGGACTTGGGGCCGCCGGCCGGCCCGGTGTTCGGCATGAACTTCCGGGCGGACGGGCCGGGCGTGTGCAGGGTGAGACTGCGGTCGGTGCGGTCGTAGTCGACGACGGTCTCCAGGGCCGCGGCGTCGTTGCCGTGGCCGAGTTCGGTGCACAGGAAGGTGCCGGTCCGGTCCATCCGGAGGTACTCGTCGAGGGGGCGCTTGGGTGTCGGGTCGTGGTCGAGCAGGGTGCCGAGGAAGAGGTTGTAGTGGATGCCGGCGAGGACGGTGAGGCCGCCGTCGACCACGGCGGTCCACTCGTGCAGGGCGGCGAGCAGCCGCGGGTCGGCGGCGAGCGCGGCCGGGTCGGTGTGCGCGTTGAGGTGCTTCAACCGCCGGTAGGAGGCGGCGATCTGCTCGGCCTCCGGGGTCTCGGGGCGACGGTGCATGGCGGGGTCCGCGGCGAGTCGGCGCCAGGGCCCGTGCACGTGTTCGCGGTCGGGGCCGTAGAGGAGGCGGGAGAGTTCGGCGGTTATCGCTGTCATGTAAGCGATCAAGGATCGGGAAGGGCGGAGGTTACGGCCCTGTGATCAAGATCACCGGGGGTGGTGGGGAGCGGGAGGTCGGCCCGGCCGATCTCCCACTCCCCACGGACCCGTCGCGTGACGGTCCTTCAGCGCCGCCACGAGGCGGTGAGCGGATTGCCGTCGGCGGCCACCAGCTCCGCGGCCGTCGCCGCCATCTCCCGCTCCCACCCCCGGAACGCCTCCTCCTCCCACGCTCCGAGGCAGTCCCGGCAGCACGACCGGGTCACCGCCGCCGCGAACCGCCACTCCACCTCGTCGGCGTTCTCCCCGATCCCGTTCCGGACCGTGCCGACGGCATCCTCCGGGGCGATCTCCCCTGCCGCCGGCCGGGCCGCCGTGTGGCGCAGCAGGCAGCGCTCGGCGAGGTCGTCGTCGGGCACCGGGACGCGCCGAGCTCGTCCATCGACTCCCGGAGCAGCGCCACGAGTTCGGCACCGGGCTCGGCGCCGCCGCGCCCGGCCAGGTCCCGCAGCGCGGGCGAATCCCCACCCGCGGCCGGCAGGTGGGCGGCGGCCATCGGCAGATCCTCGGGGGCGACCAGCCCGGCAGCTCGCTGCCAGGCCAGGGTGAATGCGGCGTCCATGCCCGCATCCTGACCCGCCCTATCGGCCGGCGGCCACCGGATTGCCGCCGCGCCGGGCCGTCCGGCTCCGGCTGATCGTTTTGTTCGTCCTGCTCGTCCTGCTCGTCCGGCCCGTCCTGCTCGGGCGCGGGGCCGGTCCGGGTCGGGGCCCGGGGACTTGTCCGGGTCGGGGAGCGGGTCAGACCAGTCGCCGGTCCTCGAAGCACCAGCGCCAGCTCTCCCCCGGCTCGAAGCTGCGGATCACCGCGTGCCCGGTCCGCCGGTGATGGTCGGCGGACCAGTAGCCGGGCGTGGACTCGCAGCAGCCGACGAAGCCGCAGTGCAGGCACAGGCGCAGGGCGACGGAGCGCTGTCCGAGCTGCTCGCAGTGCGGGCAGCCGGTGGTGAGCGGCGCCGGCTCGGGGCTGGGCAGCTCCGCGAGGTGGGTGCAGGGACGGGAGGGGGACATGGCTTCCAGGGTACGGGGCCGTGCCCGGCCCGTATGGTTCTGTGTCGCTATGTCCATGATCGGCTCCAACGCCCTGTTCCTCCTGGTGGCGGGCAGTGCCACGGTCGCGGGCGCGGCCCGCCGGTACCGGTTGTCCGCACCGCTGCTCCTGGTGGTGGCGGGCCTGCTCGCCTCGGAGCTGCCCGGCGTGCCCGACTACTCGCTCGACCCGGAGATCGTGCTGCCGCTGGTGCTGCCGCCGTTGCTGTACACGGCCGCCCAGGACGCCTCGTACACCAGCCTGCGGGCCAATCTGCGGGCCGTGACCCTCTACTCCGTCGGCTACGTGCTGTTCTGCACGGTGACGATGGGGCTGGTGGCGCACGCGCTCGTCCCGGGGCTGCCGGTGGCGGTGGCCTTCGTCCTCGGCGCGGTGATCGCCCCGCCCGACGCGGTGGCGGCGACCGCGATCGCCCGGCGGGTGGGGCTGCCCGCGCAGCTCGTCTCGATCCTGCAGGGCGAGAGCCTGGTGAACGACGCGACGGCGATCACGGCCTACCGGGTCGCGGTCGCGGCGGCGGTCGGCGAGGGCTTCTCCTTCGGCACCGCGGTGGGCGAGTTCCTGCTGGCGGCGCTGGGCGGCACCGCGGTGGGACTGGTGCTGATGTGGCCGCTGCAGCAGCTGCGGGTGCGGCTCGGCGATCCGCTGCTGGCCAACACCTTCTCGCTGCTGGTGCCGTTCGCGGCGTACGCGGTGGCGGAGGCGTTCCACGCCTCGGGGGTGATCGCGGTCGTGCTGGTGGGCCTCTACCTCGGCCACTACGCCAACTGTGTCGACTTCGCCCTGCGACTGCAGGAGGAGGCGGTCTGGCGCATGGTCTCGTTCATCCTGGAGTCTGCGGCCTTCGCCCTGATCGGACTGCAACTTCCGGTGGTGGTGCGCCAGTTGCACGGCTACTCGGCCGGGCAGCTGGCACTCTGGACGACGGTGCTGCTGCTCGCGCTGATCGGGCTGCGCTTCGCCTGGGCCTGGCCCGCCGCGTACCTGCCGGGCATGCTGAGCCGGCGCGTGCGGGAGCGGGAGGGCCGTCCGGCGTGGACCCGCCCGGTCGTGCTCGCCTGGGCCGGCATGCGCGGGGTGGTCTCGCTGGCGGTCGCCTTCTCCATCCCCGAGACGACGCACGACGGCGCCCCTTTCCCCGAACGCGACCTGGTGCTGTTCCTGGTCTTCGCCCTGGTGATCGGCACCCTGCTGGTCCAGGGACTGACCCTGCCCGCCCTGGTGCGGCACCTGCCGCTGCCGGCCCCGGACCGGGCCACCGAGACGCTGCGCGAGGCCCAGGCCCAGTACGAGGCCTCCGAGGCGGCCGAAGCCCGCCTGGACGACCTGCTGGAGGACCCGCGCAACCGCGTCCCGGAGGCGATGGAGACCCGGCTGCGCCGGATGATGGAGCGCCGCCGCAACGGCGTGTGGGAGCGGATGGGCTCACCCGTCCACGAGGAGACCGGCGAATCCGTCGACGCCGCGTACCGCCGGCTCGCCCGCGAGACCCTCGACGCGGAGCGCGTGGCCCTGGTCGCCCAGCGCGACGCGGGCCGGGTGGACGACGAACTGCTGCGCCGGTTGGTGCGGCGGCTGGACTTCGAGGAGGCCCTGCTGGAGCACGCGGAGGACTGACCGGGGCCGAGCGGGGGCCCGGGCAGGACACGAGCGGGGGCCCGGGCCGGGGCTGGGGTGCGCGGGGGCCGGGACAGGAGGCCGGAGCGGGGGCCGGTGCGGGACCTCCCGTACGCCTACCGCCGGACGCCCCACAGGCGTTAGCGTCGTCCCGACCGTGCCGCCGCGCTCCTCCCGGACGTGCCGGCCGCCCCATCGGCATGCCCCGCCTTCCCGTTCTCCACCGAGCTCCGAGGACATCCATGGTCGACACCGTCAGCTCGCTCGCCGCCCGCGTCCACGACCTGCTGGTGGCGAGCATGAGCAGTCCGGCCGCGGGCGCCCCCGGGCAGGACGCGGGCAACGTCGCGGGCTTCCGGGACGTCATCGGGCGTGCCCTGGCCCTCGGCCCCGACGCCGGCTGGCTGGTCGCCTCCGGGTACTCGGGCCTCACCGGCCTGGCGCTCAAGCACCGGCAGGTCGACCAGGCGCTGCACCACCTCGACGCCGCGGTGACGGCCGGTTACAACGACTGCCTGGAGCTGCACGCGCCCGCCCTGCTGCCGCACCACGCCGATCCCCGCTTCCGCGGGGCGTACCAGCGGATGCGGATCACCATGGCGGACCTGGACGAACTCCAGTGGCTGCACCGGGAAGTGGTGATCATGTCCCAGGAGGCCACCCAGGCGAGCGTCGACAACATCGGCCGCCGCGACACCGGCGTGTCCCTCCTCCCGCAGGCCCCGCTGCCGACCCGGGTGCCCGACACCCCCGGCATCCTGTGCGCCCGCCTCGAACTCACCGCGGTGCAGACCGCGCTCCGCCGGGCCGCCTGGAACGCGGACGTCAGCCGCAGCTCCGGCAACACCAGCCTCAGCCTCATCGACGACACCTGGGACTACCCCGGCGCCCGCCACGACGCCTGGCACGCCGACGTCCTGGACACCCGGCGCGAACAGGCAGCCGCGGCAAGGGCGTTCGTCGAACGGCCGGGACTCTCCACCCTGCTCGTCCCGTGCCCACCGCTGGGCTCGCTCGTCTACCCGGCCTGAGTCCGGCTCACCCGGCCGCCGCGACGCTGCGGACCCGGACGGGGAAGGGCGGAAACTCCGGGCCCTCGCCGTTCTCGCTGTTCTCGCTGTTCTCGCTGTTCTCGCTGTTCTCGCCGCACGGGGCGCCGTCGCCGTCGCCGTCCGTCAGCCAAACCAGGCCGGGCTCCTCGTCCGCCAGGAAGTCGGCGACGATCGGCGCGAGGTCGTCGACCGGAACGTACGCGCCGCCGAACGGCAGCTCCTCCGGCCCCACCGAGCCGGTGGAGCAGCGCAGTTGCCCGGCCCGGTCGTCGTGCCGGACGTAGAACGTCGCCGGGCCGGTGTGGCCCAGCGCGCCGACCCGGGCCCGGAGCAGCAGGGCCGTCCGCTCGAAGGCGGCGACCACCTCGGCGACCGTCGACGCCCGCCGGTCCTCGGCCTCGGCGCTCAGCCACCGGGTGTTGGTCTCCCACTCCACCCGGCGGTCGTCCGGTTCGAGGTCCAGCGGCTCGTCCGCCGGCTCGGCGATGTACGTCAACAGCATCGCGTCAGTATCCCCCGTGCGGGACAGCAGCCCGCCGCGTACGACGGGCTGCTGTCCGGGCCGCCGTACCGACCGCGGTCCGGCCCACTCACCGGCCCACTCACCGGCCCGCTGACCGACTCACTGACCGGATCGCACTCCGGGGGCGGGTCGGGTCCGCGGTCAGTCCACCGTCACGGCGGACGGGGTTCCGTCCGTCACCCGCAGCAGTTCCGCGTAGGACATCGGGACGACGGTGTGCGGGTGCCCGGCGGCCGTCCACAGCACCTCGTACCGCTGCAGGGCGGTGTCGACCACCGTGCGCAGCGGGGCGGGGTGGCCGGTGGGGGCGACGCCGCCGATGGCCTGACCGGTGGCCTCGCGGACCCGGTCGGCGCCCGCCCGGGTGATCCGGCCCGAGCCCAACTGTTCGGCCAGGTAGTCGGTGTCGACGCGGTGGGCGCCGCTGGTCATCACCAGCAGCGGCTCGCCGTCGCAGAGGAACACCAGGCTGTTGGCGATGGCCCCGACCTCGCAACCGAGGGCCGCCGCTGCCTCGGCTGCCGTACGGGCGGAGTCGGGCAGGACGACGATCTCACCGGCGACACCGGCGGCTGCCAGCGCCTGGGCGACCGCCAGGCTTCGGGCGGGGAGGGAGGAGGACGTCATCGGGTCATCATGCCTTTCGCTCATGAGCGCCGTTCATGCCCCGCGCCCATGAGCCCCGCTCATGGCGCCTGCCATGAGTGCGGTTCATACCCCGGGCCCATGAGCCCCGCTCATGGGCTTCCACGAGCGCCCGCCCATGAGGCTTCCTCATGAGGTCACCCCATGAGCCCCGCTCATGGCCGCCCGTCCCCCGGCAGCGCGAGCACCAACACCGGCACCTGCACCTGCGCCGGCACCGGCACCGGCACCGGCGGCCCGTCCCGCCGCGCTCAGCACCGCCCGTACGCCCGCGGTGAGGACGGACGCGTCCCGTCCGGCGCCCCACACCACCCGGCCGGCGACCCGTGCCTCGACGTACGCCACCGCGTCCGGCCCGGAGCCCACCGCGTGCTCGCTGAAGGAGAGGATCTCCGCCCCGACCGCGTCCGCGACCGCGTCCAGCGGCCCGGCGCCGGTGCCCCGCCGCCCGTCGACCTCGGCCCAGTCGTCACCCACCCGCCAGGTCCGCGAGGATCCCTCGTCCAGGTACTCCGCCCGGAACAGCCCGTACAGTTCCTCGCCCGTCACTTCCCGCCCGCTGTCGTCCGTCGCCCGCTGGACGATCCGCGCGAAGTCGATCTGCAGCCGCCGGGGCAGCTCCAGGCCTTCCCCGGTCTGCAGCAGGTAGGCGATCCCGCCCTTGCCGGACTGGCTGTTGACCCGGATCACCGCCTCGTAGTCCCGGCCCAGGTCGGCCGGGTCGATCGGCAGGTACGGAACGGACCAGGGCGCCTCCCGTTCGGGGACGCCGAGTTCGACGGCGGTCCGGGCGTGCCGCGCGAACCCCTTCCTGATGGCGTCCTGGTGGGTGCCGGAGAAGGCGGTGTGCACCAGGTCCCCGGCGTAGGGGTGGCGCTCGTGGACGGGCAGCCGGTTGCAGTGCTCGACGGTGCGCCGGACCTCGTCGATGTCGGACAGGTCGAGCATCGGGTCGACGCCCTGGGTGTGCAGGTTGAGCGCCAGGGTGACCAGGTCGACGTTCCCGGTGCGCTCGCCGTTGCCGAACAGGCAGCCCTCGATCCGCTGCGCGCCGGCGAGCACGGCGAGTTCGGCGCAGGCGACGCCCGTGCCCCGGTCGTTGTGCGGGTGGACGGAGAGGATCACCGCGTCCCGCCGTTCCAGGTGCCGGTCCATGTACTCGATCTGGTCGGCGTAGACGTTGGGTGTCGCGGTCTCGACCGTCGCCGGCAGGTTGTGGGTGACGGGCCGGTCGGGGCTCGCGTCCCACAGCCGGGTCAGCGCGTTGCACACCTCCAGGACGTAGTCGGGCTCGGTCAGGTTGAACACCTCGGGCGAGAACTGGAAGCGCAGGCCGTCGCGTCCCTCCCCCAGCCGGGCCATCTGCGTGGCGGCTGCGGTGATGAGCGACCGCAGCTCCGCCCGTTCCTTGCCGAGGACGACGTCCCGCCACAGCGGCGCGGTCGCGGTGTAGAGGTGGACGACGACGCGCGGCAGGCCGGCCACGGCTTCGAAGGTGCGCTCGATCAGGTCGGCCCGGGCCGCGGTGAAGACGACGACCGTGACGTCGTCGGGGACGGCGCCGGGGGTGGTGGCCAGTTGCCGGACGAAGTCGAAGTCGGCCCGGCTGGCGGAGGGGTAGCCGACCTCGATCTCCTTGAAGCCCATGGCCAGGAGGAGGTCGAACATCCGCTGCTTGCGTGCCGGGTCCATCGGTTCGGCGAGCGCCTGGTTGCCGTCCCGCAGGTCGACGGGCACCCACAGCGGCGCCCGCTCGATGCGCCGGCCGGGCCAGCGCCGCATCAGGGCGGGCACGTGGACCCGTTCGTGGGCGGGGCGGTAGCGGTGGGAGGGCATGGCGCCGCCGCGCTGCGGGTTCCAGGCGGGGGCGTCGGCCGGGACGGGCCCGGCGGGGGCGTGCAGGGTCGGGAAGATCATGCGGGTTCCTCATGACGCGTACCGGTGACCGGCAGGACGGCGCCCCGCAGCGGGGTGCCGGTCCGGTCATGCCCCGCTGCGGCCACCAAGGAGAAGGCCCCCCGCGGGGAGGATCCAGGGCTGCATGCCGGGTAGGGTAACCACGACACAAGTCCTCAGACAACCTGACAGGTGAGCCCGATGACGCCGCTCCGCCCCTCCCCCCTCGCCGAACAGGCCGCCACGCGGATCGAGGAGCAGATCCGGGCCGGCCAGTGGCCGGTGGGCGGGAAGCTGCCGGGCGAGGTGGCGCTGGCCAAGGAGCTGGGCGTCGGCCGCTCGACGGTCCGGGAGGCGCTGCGCACGCTCGCCGCGGCCGGGATGGTGCAGAGCCGCCAGGGCTCCGGGGTGTTCGTCACCGCCGACCGCCCCGCCGAGGACTGGCCCGCCCGGCTGCGCCGTGCCGAACTCGCGCACGTCTACGAGGTGCGGACGATGGTCGAGGTGCAGGCCGCCCGCCTCGCCGCCGCCCGCCGCAGGGAGGCGGACCTCGTCGCCCTGGACGCGGCCCTGGCGGCCCGCCACGCGGCGGGCGGGGCGGACGACACCGCCTTCGTCGACGCCGACATCGCCCTGCACACCGCCGTCGTGGCGGCCGCCCACAACCCCGTGCTGGATGACCTCTTCGCCCAGTTCGCCCCGGTGCTGCGCGAGCAACTGGTCACCCTGGTCGGCCTGTTCGACATCCGCGCCGAGGACCCGAACCAGGGCTACGACTCGCACGCCGCCCTGGTCCGCGCCGTCCGCGACGGCGACCCGGAGGCCGCCGGCCGGGTGCTGGCCGCGGAGCTGGAGGCCACCCGCTCCCGCCTCCTGGCGGACTGAACCCGACGCGCACCCGAGCGGGCCGGACGCCGCGACCTCCCCGGACATCCGGGACGCCCCGAACTCCCCGGCCACCCCGCACCACGACCATCCCGACCGCCACCCCGCCCCACCGCTTCACCGCCCCACCGCCCCACCGCTTCACCGACCCCGGCAGCACGGTCCATGACCTCGCCGGCGAGGTCATGGCCACTACCCGGCCTGCGGCGGCTGCAGGCACGCCCGGGACGAGCGCCAGGAATGCCGGCCTTCGGCGCCGCCGTCGATGCGTACGTCCGCCTGCCGCTCCGGCCGGCGGCCGGCTGCTGCGGACGACTGCCGCGGCGGCCGGGTGCCGTGGGCGGACTACCCGGCCCGTCTCGATCCGCTGGAGGGTCACGTCGCCGCCGGGCTGCGTGAACGCTCGGCGACCCCCGGGCCGTCGAGTCTGATGGAGCGGTTGTCGGCCTGGCTGAAGTCGGCGAAGCACCGGGACGAGCTGCTGCGGACGATCCGTCAGTCGCGCGCCTCGGTGCGGCAGCGTCCTGCCCCCGACCGAACGATCGGGACGGACGAACGGGGCCCGGCCTCGGCGTCACACAGTTTTCACACGGCGGCCATCCACCGGCTGCGCGCGTCGTTGACACTGTGTCAAGCAAGTCCGGATCGGCCTGCTCCGCATACGTACAGTCAATGACTGAATGACATTGTGTCGGATGCGTGTGCAAGCACCGCTCAGACAGCGAACGGGCTTTCACTCCAATCACACGGTATGACTAGTATCGCTTCGTCAAAAAGCCCGTGCCCGGACGGCCCGCCCCTCACCGGCCGGCCGCCAGCCCCAAGGAGTCTGCTCTGCGCGCGCGTGCGAATCGGCGGCCCCCGACGCCGAAGGGCCCCCGCAGGCGTCCACGCCTGTCCCTGCGGACGGCGCTTCTCGTCCTGGCCGTCGTCCCCAGCCTCGCCTTGGTCGCCCTCTGGGCGGTCACCAGCGGCGAGACCGTCTTCGACTTCCAGCGGCAGGCCGCCCAGGGCCTCCTGGCCCAGAAGGCCGGCCAGCCGTCGAACATCGTCTACTACAACCTCCAGGAGGAGCGCCGGCTCAGCGCCGAGGCCCTCGCCCGGCCCGGCGCCGGCACCGACCAGTTGCGCCGCCAGCGGCAGGCGACCGACGACGCGGTGCGCCAGTTCCAGGCCCTGTCCGGCGAGACCGCCGACAGCGCGCCCGACGAGGTGCGCAGCGCCGTCGCCGAGGCCCGCCAGGCCATGGGCAAGCTGGCCGAGCAGCGCGCCGCCGTGGACCGCGGCGCGGTCGACCAGCAGACCGTCTACGCCTACTACACCGACCTGATCGCGGTCGACCTGCGGCTGTTCACCGCGCTCAGCCACGTGGACACCGGCGAGGTCACCTGGATCTCCAAGACCCTCGTGAACGCCTTCTGGGCGAAGGAGATGCTGGCCCGGGAGGACGCCATCCTGGCCCGCGGCTGGCCCGCCGGCCGGCTCAGCACCGCCGACTACCAGGCGGTGCAGCAGGCCATCGGCGCGCAGGACCACCTGCTCACCGTGCAGGTCGTCCCGTACGTCCCGGACGGCGAGGCGCCCGCCTGGCACGACCTGATGAACAGTCCGGCCTGGCAGGCCAAGGCCGCCGTCGAGCAGCAGCTGACCAGGCCGACCGCCGCCGACGCCAACGGCACCGTCAAGCTGCCCGCCGCCCAGGACCAGTGGCGCCAGGCGCTCGACCAGGTCAACCCCGCGCTGATCAAGGCGATCGAGACCCGCACCAGCGGCATCGTCGAGGTCGGCAAGGGCGCCATCCTGCACCTGCTGACCCGGGTCGTACTGACCACCGTCGTCGGCCTGATCACGGTCATCGCGGTGGTCATCGCCTCCTGGCGGCTCAGCCGCTCGCTGCGCCGCCGGATCAAGGAACTGCACACCCAGGCCGAGGAGATGCAGCGCACCCTGCCCGAGGTGGTCGAGCGCCTCGGCCGCGGCGAGCAAGTGGACGTCGAGGCCGAGGCCCGCACCATCACCGAGGGCCCGCACGGCAACGGCACCGACGAGCTGGCCCGGCTCGGCCAGGCGCTCAACCTGGCCCGCTCCTCCGCCCTGGCGGCCGCCGTCGGCCAGGCCGAGCAGCACCGCGGCTTCGAGCGGCTGCTGCAGCGCATCGCCCGCCGCACCCAGCTGTTGATCGGCCGCCAGCTGCGCAAGCTGGACGAGCTGGAGCGCAGGCACGAGGACCCGGAGGTCCTGGAGGGCCTGTTCGACCTCGACCACCTCACCGCCCGGCTGCGCCGCTACGAGGAGAACCTCGTCATCATGGCCGGCGGCCAGCCGCAGCGGCGCTGGCGCAAGCCGGTCCCGCTGCTGGACGTGCTGCGCGCCGCGCAGGGCGAGGTGCAGGACTACCGCCGGATCATGCTCGACGTGGAGGGCCACCCGTGGCTGTCCGAGCGGGCGGTCGGCCCGGTCGCCCACGTGCTCGCCGAGCTGATGGAGAACGCCACCACCTTCTCCAAGCCGCCCACGCCGGTGGAGGTCCGGGCGGCCATCGTCGGCCGCGGGCTCGCGATCGAGATCGAGGACCGCGGTCTCGGCATGGACCCGGAGCAGTACGACGCGGCGAACGAGCTGATGAGCCGTCCGCCGCGGACGGACGTGCTGGCCCGGGCCGACGACATCCGCCTCGGCTTCCACGTGGTGGCCCGCCTCGCCTCGCTGCACGGGCTGAAGGTCGAGTTCCGCCCGTCGGCCTTCGGCGGCACCCGGGTCGTCGTGCTCGTTCCGGACGAGCTGGTCATCGACGGTGATGCCGGCCTGCCGGACGGCGGCGTCGGCGTCGTCGGCGCGACGGCCGAGCCGATCCCGCTGGTCCGGCGCTCGCGCCGGGCGGTGCGGTCGGCCTCGGACGACGTGCCCGTCCAGGCGCCGGCCGGACCGCCGGTCGCGCCGGTGGAGTCCTTCGGGCAGGGCGACTTCGGCCCGCAGGCGGCGCCGGTGCCGCTGCCGCTGGTAGCGCAGCTGCCGCCGGAGGTCCCGGACGCCCCGTTCCCGGACGCCCCGTTCCCGGAATCACCGTTCCAGGAATCGCCGTTCGCGCAGTCACCCTCCCCGGAATCGTCGTTCCCCGAGGTGCCGTTCCCGGTGGCCCCGTTCCCGGAGGCGCCCTCCCCCGTGGCACCGTTCCAGGAGACTCCGGCGCACGAGGTCCTCCCGCCCGTCCCGGCGCAGGAGGCCCCGTACCTGCCGGCACCGGTCCAGGAGGCCCCGTACCTGCCGGCACCGGTCCAGGACGCCCACCCGCCGTTGCCGTCGGTGTCCGCGCAGCAGCCCGCGCAGCAGCAGCCCTTCCCGTCCGAGGAGCCGGTGCGGCCCGAGCAGCCGATCGAGCACAGCTCCCCGGCCGAGCCGGCGCCCGCTCGCGAGACCCCGGCCTACCCGGACATCGCCTACGCCCGGGTCACCGAGGCCGAGGCGCCGTACGCCGACGAGCAGTACCGCCCGGCCGATCACTACCGGCTGGCCGAGCGGCGCGGCACCCGCGAGTACCCCACCTCGGTCCCGTACAGCCCGGCCGAGGGCGGGCAGCCGCCGCTGCCGCAGCGCGTGCGGCAGGCCAGCCTGGCCGCCGAGCTGCGGGTGCCCCCGCCGGCCGGCTCGCAGTGGGTCGAGCGCCCCGCCGAGGGCCCTGCCACGGGAGCCGGCGCGGGCGCCCGCGAGGGTGTCGGCGACGTCGTCGGCGCGGGCACCGCCGAGGGCGCCGTGCCGCCCCCCGCGAGCCCGTTCCAGCGCGCCGAGCGCCCGGTGCGGCGATCGGGTGCGGCGATCGGCGCCTTCCAACGACAGTCCCGGGCCGCCCGGGCCCAGGACAGCGGCGAGCACCGGCTACCCGCAGCCCTCACCCGGCCGGCTCCCCCCGCCCCCTCCGGTCCCCCGGCTCCCCCGTCCGGCCCCTCCCCCTGGGCCCTGCCCGCCGCGGACCCCCGAACCACACGAACGGATGACCAGTGATGAACCGCACGATCGCCACCCACCAGGACCTGGACTGGCTGCTGGACGGACTCGTCGACTCGGTGCCCGGGACCAGGAACGCCGTCCTGCTCTCCGACGACGGCCTCGTCGTCAGCCACTCCCGCACCATCGAGCGGGCCGACGCCGAGCGCCTGGCCGCCGTCGCCACCGGCCAGCAGAGCCTGGCCCGCGGGGTCGGGGTGCTGTTCGACGGCGGGCCGGTGCACCAGGTGATCGTCGAGCTCGCCGAGTGCTGGCTGTTCATCATCGCCGCCGCCCAGGGCACCCACCTGGCCGTGGTCGCCTCCCAGGAGGTGGACGCCGAGGTGATGTCCGTGGCGATGCACACCCTGGTGCAGCAGGTCGGCCAGAAGCTCACCACCCCGGCCCGCGCCGAGGCCGCGCCCGCCGCCCCCGCCTCGTTCGACGTCTTCGCCGCCCGGAACCGGGGCTGACGCAGGTGGGCCCGTACGGGAACGACGCCTGGGGGGCCGGCCGCGACGACGGCCGGCGGCGCGACGCGGTGCCGCACTGGAGCGAGCTGGAGGAGGACGCGGAGGACGAGACGGGCAGCATGGTCCGCCCGTACACGATCACCCGCGGCCGCACCGCGCCCGAGCGGGACGACCTCACCCTCATCACCGTGCTCACCACGGTCGAGGAGGAGGCCGCCAAGGCCCTGGCGCGGGGCAGCCGCGCCGGTGCCCGCGGCCTCCAGCCCGAGCACCGCCTGATCCTCGACCGCTGCCGTCGTCCGGCGGCCGTCGCCGAGGTGTCGGCCGGCCTGGACCTCCCGGTCTCGGTCACCAAGATCCTGCTGGGCGACCTGGTCGCCCAGGGCCTGCTGAAGGCCCGGGCGCCGCTGTCGGTGGCCCGGGCCGCCGGGGGCGTGGACCTCGGCCTGCTCACGGCCGTACGCGAAGGACTCCGGAGACTCTGAACATGGCAACACCCCACTCCGCCATCGGCGACCCCACCGCCACCCACCCCACCGCCACCCACACCGCCGCCCCCGCCGCCGCCCCCGCCGCCGCCCCGGCCGCCGTCAAGATCCTGATCGCGGGCGGCTTCGGCGTCGGCAAGACCACCCTGGTCGGCTCCGTCAGCGAGGTGACCCCGCTGCGCACCGAGGAGTACCTGACCCGGGCCAGCATCGGCGTCGACGACCTCTCCGGCGTCGACCAGAAGGACACCACGACCGTCGCCCTCGACTTCGGCCGGATCACCGTCAGCCCCGAGCTGGTGGTCTACCTGTTCGGCACGCCCGGCCAGGAACGCTTCTGGTTCATGTGGAACGACCTGGTCAACGGCGCCCTCGGCGGGATCGTCATCGCCGACACCCGCCGGCTGGAGACCAGCTTCGCCTCCATCGACTTCTTCGAGAGCCGGGGCATCCCGTTCGTGGTCGCGATCAACTGCTTCCACAACACCAACACCCGCACCCCCGACGAGATCCGGGCCGCGCTCGACCTCGACCCGCAGGTGCCGATGCTGCTCGGCGACGTGCGCGAGCGCACCTTCGGCCGGGACCTGCTGCTCGCCCTGGTCGACCACCTGATGGAACTCGCCGCCGTCTCCCCCGCCGGCTGACGCCCCTTCGGCCGCAACCCACCGGCCGACCCCCAACCGGCTGACCCCCTTCGGCCGCACCCGTCCCCCGGCTGAACCTCACTTCTCTGGGAGCACCACACCATGACCACACCCCTGCGCGTCCTCGTCCACGGCGGCGGCATCGGCGGCCTCACCCTCGCCACCGCCCTCGCGAAGCGCGGCCACCACGTCGACGTCGCCGAGCTGCGCGAGCAGCCGGAGGCGCTCGGCGTCGGCATCATCCAGCCCTCCAACGCCCTGCACGTGATGCGCGAGATCGGCGTCCTGGACGACTGCCTGGCCGTCGGCTTCGCGTGGGAGGTGCTGACCATCTGCGACCCGGCCGGCGCCACCCTCGCCGAGATCCCGCAGCCCCGGATGGACGACGCCCCGTCCAACAACGGCATACCGCGCCCCGCGCTCGCCCGCGTCCTCGCCGACGCGGCCACCGCCGCCGGCGCCGCCCTGCGCTTCGGCACCACCATCGCCTCGGTCACCGACGACGGCGAGGGCGTCGACGTCACGCTCACCGACGGGCACGCCGGCCGCTACGACCTGGTCGTCGGCTTCGACGGCATCGGCTCGCCGCTGCGCCGGCACCTGTACGGCGAGGCGTACGCGCCCGAGTACACCGGCTTCGCCAACTGGCGCGTGACGCTGCCGCGTTCGCCCGAGGTGCGGGGCGTGGTGATGTCCGCCGGCAACACCGCGGCGAAGGCGTTGCTGACCCCGATCAGCGAGGAACTGATGTACCTGGGCTCGGTGTTCGCCGAGGCCGAGGACTTCCGCCCGGACCCGGAGCGCGCCCACGAGCAGCTGCGCGAGCGCCTGGCCGGCTTCGGCGGCCCGATCGCCGAGGCGCTGGCGCAGGTCACCGACCCGGCCGCCGTGGTCCACACACGGATCTCCCAGGTCACCGTCGAGGAGCCGTGGCACGTCGGCCGGATCGTCCTCGCGGGCGACGCCGCCCACGCCTCCACCCCGCACCTGGCCCAGGGCGCCGCGATGGCCGTGGAGGACGCGCTGGTGCTCGCCCTGAGCCTGGACGCCCACGACACCGTCCCGGCCGCCCTGGCCGCCTGGGAGGCGCGCCGCCGCCCACGCGCCATGTGGGTCCAGGCCCTGTCCCGGGCGGTCCTCAAGCAGGAGACCGGCACGCCGACGTCGGCGGAGGAGGACGAGCTGCTGAAGGTCGGCATCCCGGGCGCCGCGCACGTCCTCGTCCAACCGTACTGACGCCATGACCGCGCGCCCGGGCGCCCCGTTCCGGCCGGCTCAGCCGGTCGGTGCGGGGCGCCGCTGCGTCCGCCAGGTGCTGATCCGGTGGACGGTGTAGAGGATCAGCACACCGGCGAGCACGTAGAGCACGGTGGAGACGGTGGAGAGGTACACGGCGCGGCGCAGCTCGTCCTCCGTCAGCGAGTCCTTCATCGCCAGGTACGTGTAGCTCTGGCCGACGTACCAGCCGATCACCCACGCCCCCCAGCAAACGGCGAGGAGCGCGCCGGGGGCCGACCGCCGGGGCGCGCTGGCCTTCCAGACGTCCGTCACGATCACGTGCGGGATCCACAGGTTCGCCACCGGGGTCATCCAGGAGCCGACCGTCCACCCCCTGACCCGGCGCTGGCTGCCCGGCCCGCCCAGCGACTCGGCGTTGATCCTCGCCCGCCACAGCCAGCACAGGAACACCACGCCGGCAGCGAGGATGACCAGCAGGCCCTTCCACCACGAGAAGAAGCTTGAGAAGTCGGCGGCGGCCTGGGCCTCCTCGATCGTCGCCGTGCCCGCCAGGAGGTGCTCGACGACCAGGTAGACGCGCCAGTCGGCCACCGTGAGCAGGACGCTGTACAGCAGCGCCGGCAGGACCAGGACCGTCACGGCCACGCTCAGGCCGGTCACGGCCCGGTACGGCCCGGTTCGGCCCCGTCGGCATTCGCGGGCGGGACCGCTCGGTGCGGATGCTCCATGTTTCCCCCAGAGTTCGTGTTCACCAGAGTGCGATCAACTGCGCGGCCCGGTAGCCGAGCCAGCCCGCCAGGGCCAGCGCGACCGCGAGTCCGAGACCGGTCAGAGCGGTCAACTGCGAGGAGAGCCGGGTCCTCCAGAGCATCGTCCGGCGGCGGCGTCCCACCGACGCCAGGGCGGCCTGCGCCGCGCGGGCCACGTGCTGCGTGGGCGTCTCCACCACCCCGAGGCCCGAGCTCCGCATCCAGGACCGCCACCCCGTGCGGCGGAGCCCCACCGGGAACACCCGGGGCGTCCAGGACTCGTCGAAGACGACGACGGCGGAGACCCAGTGCTCGTCCGGCCCCTGCTCCCGGAGCGGCACCGGGGTCGGCAGGTGGTCGTTCAACCGGGCCATCAGGTCGGACGGGCCACCGGCGCGAGCAGGACCAGCTTCCCGGCCGGCTGGGTGGCCCGCACCTGCTCGACCTCCCACCACAGCCCGTCCCCCTGCCCCAGGCGCAGGACGATGAGCTGGGACAGGTCCATCAGCCGCAGCACCCGTCGGCTTCCAGTCGTCCGGCGGCAGGTAGAAGCGTGCGGCGCCGAGGCGCGGCAGGGGCTCCGCGGGCTGCCCGACCGTGATCACGGGACCGAAGACCCCGAGCCCGCCGACGAACTGCTCCTCCCGCGTGTAGATGTTGAAGTCCGCGCCGTCCTCGATCTGGGCGGCGATCTCGTCGTCCTCGAAACTGCGCAGGTAGAGCACGGGTTCCCGGCCGTCCCGCAGCAGCGCCCGGGCCGCCGGGCGCCCCGCGTACGGGCGGGTGCGACGCAGGATCAGGAGACCGGCCCCGGTGGCCGCCAAGCCGCCGAACATCAGGAGGAACTGCGACTCCATGGGCATGGTGTGGCCCCGCCGATCCGACGTGGTGACGGCGAAGGTCCCGGCCCCGAACAGCATCAGACCGATGCTGTTGGCCACCCGCAGCGTCCTGTTCCACCGCGGCCGGAGCGGGGCGAACCGGCTGACGAGGCCCACGAGTTGCGGGGCCCCGACCGCCGACGGTGCCGCAGCCACAGGGCCGGCCAGGCCAGGACCAGGGCCGCCACCGCGAGCCACCGGGCGACCGCGGCTTCGAGGCCGGACCCCTCACGTCCGCCCGCCCCGTCGATGCCCACGTCGATCGCCAGCTGCAGCGCGACGTAGGCGGCCGTGACCGCCAGCGCGGTGACCAGCCGGGCAATGATCCGCAGACACGACGACACCTCGGCTCACCCCCAGGCTCTCCCCCGACAGCGTGAGTGGAATGCCTGGAGTTCGTACCGCATTCAACTGGTCATCATGCTCATGCAGATGAGCAGATCTCATGACGCCGCGTCCACACCGCCGCCGAAACCCGGGCCAGCAGACGGGCGGCCGGGTCGGCGCGGTCGGCACCGGAGGCGAGCGGGCCGGTGTAGCAGACCGCGATCAGGTACGGCGGGCAGTCGTAGGGGTGGACCAGGCCGACACAGTGCCGGGCACCCGGGATCCAGCCGTTCTTGAACGCGATCCGGGTGTTCGGCGGGAGACCGGCCGCGAGGTCCACCCGGAAGTCGTTGTCCTCCAGGAGCCCGAGCAGTTCCGGCTCGTCGGCGAGGGAACGGATCAGGCGGACGAGGTCCCGGGCACTGACCAGGTTGTTGACGCCGACCGCCCGCGCCGCGTAGTCCTCGATCCCACGCGGGGTGGAGCTGCGGGTCGCACCCGCGCGGCGCCACACGTCGGCGACCGCCCGCGGGGTGGTACGGGCCAGACAGAGGTTGGTCGCCAAGTTGGAGGAGTGCGTGATCATCCGCTCGGCGAGCAGGCTGAGCGGGACGTGCGAGCCCAGCAACTCCCAGGGCAACGGGTCGCTGTCGTAGTCCTGGTTGTTGCCGAACTCCCCGCCGACGGCCGACTCGAAGTGGTTCACCACCGGCACGTCGGCGTCCAGGTTCACACCGCTGCGCCACAGCGCCGCGAGCACGGCCACCTTCATCGTGCTCGCGGCGTCGTGCAGGACGTCCGGATTGCGCACGAACACCGGCTCCGCCACACCCGCCCAGGGGGCCACCACCACAGAAAGCATGGAGGAAGGGTAGGGGATATTCGGTCAGACCCGGGCATTGGCCGCGAAGGCCACGAATGCCCGCCAGGCGGCGGGTTCGAAGGTGAGGTGCGGGCCGTTCGAGTCCTTGGAATCGCGCACGAGGACGGCCTCGCCGGTCTCGGCGACCTCGACGCACTCGCCGCCCTCGTTGCCGCTGTGGCTGCTCTTACGCCAGGCGACTTCGACGCACGCGCCGCCCTCGTTGGTGCTGTGGCTGCTCTTGAACCAGACCAGTTCCATACCTCCTGACGGTACGCCAACGGCCCGCCGCCAGATAGACGGTGGGCCGTTGAGGGGAGGTCCGGTCAGACCTCGGCAGTGGCGGCGAACGAAACGAACGCCTCCCACGCGGCCGGCTCGAACGCCAGCTGGGGGCCACTCTTGTCCTTGGAGTCACGCACGTGGACGACACCGGGGGTCTCGGCCACCTCGACGCACTGACCACCCTCGTTAGTGCTGTAGCTGCTCTTGATCCACGCCAGCTTCGTGTTCATTGTTCTCCCAACATCTTCTCGATCAAGGTCAGGGAATCCTGCGGCGTATGAGCCTGCGCTCTGAGAGCACCGTAGCGTGCATTCATGATACGGACTTCTTCCTGATCCGTGATCAGCCGACTGCTTTGCTGCGCCTCGATGTAGCCGTTCTGCGGTCGCCCCTTGGGAGTAATCAGCGTGAACGGCCCACCCAGCCCGGGGTGGTCCGTCCGACAGAGCGGCATGACCTGGATGACCATGCCCCTCATGTGGCCAACCATCAACAAGTGCCGCAGCTGCTCCCTATGAATCTCCAAGCCGCCCAAAGGCCTCAGGAGAACACTCTCGTCGATGACCCAACTGAAGATCGCGCGTGGCCATCGCGTCAGAATGTCCTGACGAGCGATCCTAGAGGCCACCCGTTCCTCGATGACTTCCTCGGTCAGGAGCGGTTGCCTCATCCCGTATACGGCTCGCGCGTGCGCCTCGGTCTGCAGGAGACCCGGAACGGCGAACATGCTGTACTCGTGGATCTCCACAGCCAACGGCTCCAAGCCCGCATAGCCCTGGAACCAGGCCGGGTGCCGCACGCGCGCCTTGGCCCGCGCGCTCACCACGTCATCCTTCGCAATCGCCAGCAGCCCACCGGCCTTGACCACCTTGTCCACCGCGACCAGCAACTCCGGCTGCGGGGTGCGCACTCCGCGCTCCACCGCGCTGATCAGGTGCTCCCCGTAGCCGACGTACTCCCCGAGTTCCTTGCGCGTCAGTCCGGCCTGCTCCCGCAGGAGTCTGATCTGCTTGCCGATCGCCCGGAAGAAGTCCGAGACCTCCGTCAGGTCCTCCGGCAGTTCCGTCCGGACCTCGCCCGAGTCGCTGTTGCGCGCCGTACCCATCGCGACCACCCCGCCTGTGATTGAGCCACGAGACAAAAAGCTGTCCGCACCGGTACAAGCACTCTCCGTACTCGCCGGATGCATGGTCAGGGTACGTCCGGGCCGTCACGCTTTTCTCCCATGACGACCGAAATCCCGCTCGACAGCCCCCGCACCCACACCACCCACCTCGCCGCCACTCCCCGGGGTGCGGCGATCT
Organism: Kitasatospora sp. NPDC059599; assembly: GCF_042735125.1. Lineage (NCBI taxonomy): Bacteria > Bacillati > Actinomycetota > Actinomycetes > Kitasatosporales > Streptomycetaceae > Kitasatospora > Kitasatospora sp. NPDC059599. Next base: position 109,429 of record NZ_JBHWCL010000013.1, read on the forward strand.
GCCGGCGCCTCGCCAGACGTCAACTCACCCTCTGGGGGCTGCACTCGGCGCACACCGAGCCGTTCTACTCGGCGTTGCTGATCGTCGCGGAGCTGGCGGCGAACGCGATCACGCACGGCCGCGTTCCGGGGCGCGGCTTCGAGCTGCACCTCGCGCTCACCACCACCGCGCGCCGGGGCACCACCTTGCGCATCGCCATCAGTGACCCCAGGGGCGACCGGCTCCCCCTGCTCCCCACCGTCCACCTGCCCAACGCCCAGTCCGGCCGGGGCCTCACCCTCATCGACGCGCTCTGCGACCGCTGGGGCACCATCCCGCACCACCCCGACTCCAAGACCGTCTGGGCCGAACTCGACCTCGCCCCCGATGCCTCCTGAACCCCGCCATACCGGGGGCCACGCGACCCTCTGCACCCTTCTGCCCTTCGTGCTCCTCCTCGCGCTGCTCGCCTGGGCCCACCCCCTCGTCGCCCGGCGGGGCGACCGGCACCGTCCCGTCCCCACGGCAACCCCAACCACCCATCCGTAGAACGACATCGGAGTGGGAAGTCGGCCGATCCGACTTCCCACTCCTCTCGCATTCCCCCTGGGCGGCGGCCCGGCCTCAGGACCGCCGGACGCGCAGCACGCTGGTCAGCATGGGGAGGGTGAACGCGCCGTCGGCGGTCTCCGGCCGGCTCTCCAGGTAGGCGCGGGTCCGGCTCAGCGGGGCGTCCCGTTGCCGTTCCGGCATCACGAGGACGCCCGCCTTCGTCCCGAGGGTCGCGACGAGGGAGTCGGCGGTCCGGCCCTGTCCGTGCGGGAACTCGGCCTGCTCCGGCGAGTCGAACCGGGCGTCCCCGCCCTTCCGGGGGAGGTGCATGCCGGCCGCCTCGACCCGCCAACTCGCCGGCACGTCACGCGGGCCGATGGCCGCGCTCCCGGTGACGGCTGCGAACCCGGCCACCCAGTCGGCCCCGTCGTCGAACACGTTCCACAGGCCCGCCAGTACTCCGCTGGGTGCGAGGACCCTGGCGATCTCGGGGCCCGCGAGGTCCATGTCGAACCAGTGCATGGCGTTGCCGGACACCACCGCGTCGACGGACCCGTCCGGCAGCGGAATCGTTTCCGCACTGCCCGCCAGGGCGCGCACCGCAGGGTTTCCCCGGCGCAGTTCGGCGAGCATCGCCGGGTCGGGCTCGACCGCGACGACGTCGACGCCCATCGCGAGCAGCGTGCCGGTGAGTTTGCCGGTCCCGGCGCCGAGGTCGAGCACCCGCGGGCCGGGCGCGGGTTCGAGGGCCCAGCGGACCGCGGCCTGCGCGTAGTCCGGGCGGTGCTCGGCGTAGGCGCCCGCCGCCGCGCCGAACGACGAGCTGTGGAGCCGCCGTTCGTCGTTCGGTAACCGCTGCCCTCCGCTCCGGCTGTCCTCCTGGCGCCGGTCCCGCTCCGGACCGTTGTCGATCCGCGTCATCGCAGCTCCTCCGGCGAGCGGGCCACTCCCTCCGCCCAGCCCTCGGGTGGCCGGCCCCGGGCCGACGGGCCACCGGCGGCGCGAATCCACCGGACTGCGACCCGACACGGCGCCCTTCGTCGCATCGGCCGACGAGGATGGTGACGGCCGGGCGCGCCGGCGCGTTCCGGACCTACCACCGACCCGCCGGACACCCCGGGTGGGTCGACGTCACTTCCGGGCGCCTCGCTCGGCTGCGTCGAAGGCGGGCGCGAGCGGGGCCAGCGCCGCGCGGAGCCGGTCGGGCAGTGAGCCCGAGGGCACGACCAGCCCGCCGGCGCCAGGGCTCCCGGCGCCCCCCGCGGTCTCGGGCGGCCGGAGCCAGCCGTCCAGGGCGATGCGCACCGCCGCGGCCACGCTCGCCGCGAGCACACGGGCCGTGGGCGCTGCGGCGTCACCGATGCGTTCACCGATGCGTTCGGCGATCACCGCCGTGAGCGGGGGCTCGATTCCGGCGGCGGCGTCGAGGAACGCGTCGCGCAGCGCGGTCCGGGCGGTGATCAGCAACAGCGCCTCGTGTTCGCGCTCACCGGTGTTCGTGTACTGCTCGACCACCGCTTCGGTGACGGCGTCGGCCAGGCGCACTCCTGCGGGGCGGGCCGCGACCGCCGCCGCGACCCGCCCCTCCCGGTCCGCGGTGACGGCGGAGACGATCGCCTGCTCACGGCTGGCGAAGTAGTTGTTGTAGGTGCGCGGCGAGACCCCTGCCGCCTCGGCGATGTCCTCGACCCGCACGTCGTCCGGGCCGTGCTGCACGGCCAGGCGCAGGGCCGCCTCCCGCAGCGCCTCGCGCGTGGCCTGCTTCTTCCGCTCCCGCAGCCCTGGTGGTGGTGTCGTCACGGCGTCAGCGTTCCACACAGGGCTGCGCACACGCAAACTTTCCCCCACGCAAACTTTCCTCAACGCAAACTTGCGCGTGCGCATTTTTCCTGTCAGCCTCGACCCCACCGACCGGACCGACCGAAGGGGCACCACCGTGCGAGCACGAGGAATGACCTACGACACCGGATTCGTCCTGCACGGCCGAACGTCCCGCGAACACTTCGACCCCGCGGTGGTCCGGCGTGAACTCGCCGTCATCCGCGACGACCTGCACTGCAACGCGGTCCAGATCATCGGCGGCGACCCGGACCGGCTGGAGCTGGCCGCCGGCGCCGCCGCCGAACTCGGCCTGGAGGTCTGGTTCTCGCCCTATCCGCTGGAGCTGGACCCGGAGCAGATCCTCACGCTCTTCCACGACTGCGCCGGGCGGGCCGAACGGCTCCGGCAGCGGGGAGCCGCCGTCGTGTTCGTCGCGGGGGTCGAGCTGAGCGTGATGAACCGCGGGTTCCTGCCCGGAGGGAGCCCCGAGGAGCGCGTCGACCAGCTGATGGGCCGGCCCGAGCGGCGGGGCGAAGCGATGCGCGAACTCGGCGTGCGCATCAACGCGTTCCTCCGCGACGCCGCGGCCACGGTCCGCGAACGCTTCCAGGGCCGCCTCACCTACGCGTCCATCCAGTTCGAGCAGGTCGACTGGACCCCCTTCGACATCGTGGCGTTCGAGCTGATCCGCTCCGCCGAGGTCGCCGACCGGTTCCGGGACGCGGTACGCACCCTCGCCCGGGGCCCCAAGCCGCTCGCCGTCACCGGCTTCGGCACCGCGGCCTACCGCGGCGCGGGAGACCGCGGCGGCCGGGTGCTGGAGGTGGTCGAGTACGACCCGGAGACCGGGGCCCCGGTGCGGCTGAACGGCGTGTACGAGCGCGACGAGGCCGGTCAGGCCGCATACCTCGACGAACTGCTGGAGATCTTCGAGACCGAAGGCGTGGACAGCGCGTTCGTGTTCCTGTTCGCCCTGCCCGGCTACCCGCACCGCCCCGACGGCGACCCCCGGGACGACCTCGACCGGGCCGGACTGGGCATCGTGAAACTCCTCGAAGGGCGCCGGGGCCACACCTACCCCGACATGGACTGGGAACCCAAGGCCGCCTTCGCGGCGGTGGCCCAGCGGTACCGGAGGTGATCACCGCTGCGCGCCGCCCCGGCCGCGCCCGCGCAGCGAGACGCGGTTGCCGTCCGGCTCCACCACCTCGATGCGGACACCGGGCGCCGGACACCGGACGCCCATGAGGTTCTCTCATGAGGTTCTCTCATGAGAGAACCTCATGAGGAACCCGGCGGTCGGCCGGGACCGCACCTTCCGGAGT